>JAYRJH010000357.1:0-3205 GCA_041906415.1 Sphingomonas sp.
GAACATCCGGCGTCGAGGAACGGATTAACCCTCCGCACGCATCGGGCGCGTGGCGACCCCATGACAAATTGTTCATTTGAAGAAGGGCATATGAAAAACCCCTCCTCCCAAGGGGAGGAGGGGTCGGAACGCTCTCCGCCACAAGGGCGGCGATTCGCTTACCTCCCGTCGAGGATCGCCTCGATCGCGGCCGTCACCTCGCCGATATCGGCCATGCCGTCCACGCGACGGACCAGCCCGCGCGCCTCGTAGATCGGGATGATCGGCGCGGTTTTCGCGCGATATTCGGCCATGCGCGTGCGCACCGTTTCCTCATTGTCGTCGGCGCGGCGCTTGAACTCATGCCCGCCGCACACGTCGCAGGTGCCGGGAACCTTGGGCAGCTTGAACTTGTCGTGATATCCCTCGCCGCACGTGGCGCAGGTGAAGCGGCCGACGATGCGCTCGACCAGCGCATCCTCGTCCACCGCCAGCTCGATCACGTAATCCAGCTTCGCGCCGCGCTCGGCCAGCAGCGCGTCGAGCGATTCGGCCTGCGCGGCGGTGCGCGGATAACCGTCGAAGATCGCGCCGCTGCCGACGCCCTGGTCCAGCCGCTCGCCGATCAGCGCGGAGACGATCTCGTCGGACACCAGAGCGCCCGATTCCATCACCGCCTTGGCCTGAAGACCGACCGGCGATCCCGCCTTCACCGCCGCGCGAAGCATGTCGCCGGTGGAAAGCTGCACCATGCCGCGATCGGCCACCAGCCGCGCCGCCTGAGTCCCCTTGCCCGCGCCCGGCGGCCCCAACAGGATGATGTTCACGCGAACCCTCTCCCCCTTTATTCGATGCTCAGCGCAGGCGGCCGCCCTTCAGCCGCGCCTTCTTGATGAGATCGCCATATTGATGCGCCAGCAGATGCGACTGGATCTGCGTCACCGTATCCATCGTGACGTTGACGACGATCAACAGGCTCGTGCCGCCCAGATAGAACGGGATCGACAGGGCCGACACCAGATATTCCGGCAGCAGGCAGATCACGGTCAGATAAGCGGCGCCGATCACGGTGATGCGCGTCAGCACGTAATCGAAATATTGCTCGGTGTTCTTGCCGGGCCGGATGCCGGGGATGAACCCGCCGTGACGCTTCAGATTCTCCGCCGTCTCCTCCGGGTTGAACTGCACCGCGGTGTAGAAGAACGAGAAGAAGACGATGCCCGCGCCGTAGAGCAGCATATAGACCAGCGAGCCGTGCTGGAGATACTGGTTCAGGCTGATGATGACGTCGCCCCACCAGCTATCGCCCTTCACGCGATTGCCGGCGAACTGGGTGATCGTCAGCGGCATCAGCAGCAGCGAGGAGGCGAAGATCGGCGGGATCACGCCGGCCGTGTTCAGCTTCAGCGGCAGGTGGCTGCGCTCCGCCTGCATCCCGCGCTGCGTCTGGCGCTTGGGATACTGGATCAGGATCCGCCGCTGCGCCCGCTCCATGAAGCAGATGAACAGCACCAGCAGCACGACCGCGATGACGATGCCGATCATCTTCACCGGATCGAGGCTGCCCGAACGCCCGCCCTCCAGCAGGTTGACCAGGGTGGTCGGCAGATGCGCCACGATGCCGGCCATGATGATGAGCGACACGCCGTTGCCGATGCCCCGGCTGGTGATCTGCTCGCCCAGCCACATGAGGAACATCGTGCCGCCGACCAGCGAGATGACGGCGGCGACGCGGAACATCATGCCCGGCTGGATCACCGCCTGCACGCCCTGATTCGCGCCGAGCGCCTCGAGGCCGACCGCGATGAAATAGCCTTGGATCGCGGTGAGCGCGACCGTGCCGTAGCGCGTATATTGATTGAGCTTCTTGCGCCCGCTCTCGCCCTCCTTCTTGATCGCCGCGAGCTGCGGCGACAGCGAGGTCGCGAGCTGCACCACGATCGAAGCGGTGATGTATGGCATCACCCCGAGCGCGATCAGCGACATGCGGGTGAGCGCGCCGCCCGAGAAGGTGTTGAAGAAATCGAGCACGCCGCCCTTGGTCTGCTGGCTCAGCAGGCCGAGCGCGGTCGGGTCGATGCCCGGCAGCGGCACATAGCTCAGCATGCGGAACACGATCAGCGCGCCGATCGTGAACCATAGCCTCTTCTTGAGATCGGTCGCCTGCGAGAATTTCGCGAGGCTGATGCTTTGCGCCATCTGGTCGGCTGCGGATGCCATCGTGCGTCGGTGCCTTAGGAAACGAAAACGGCGGAGAAGGTGCTGATGCCCCCGCCCCGCCGCTCATATAGTCATGCTCGAAGGCTTGTCTAACCCGCCGAGCGATTTCCTTGCCCGTCCCTTGCCGGCACGGGCTCGGGAAAGACTTACTTGGCGGCCTTGGCAGCCTTGGCGGTGCCCTTCTTGGCCTTGGCCTTTTCGGCGGCCGGAACGATCACCGGCACGGTGACGGAGCCGCCGGCCTTCTCGATCGCCTCGCGCGCCGAAGCGGAAACGCCTGCGACGGTGAAGTTCAGCTTCGCCTTCAGTTCGCCCTTGCCGAGCAGACGGACGCCGTCCTTGCCGCCGCGCGCCAGGCCGGCCGCCTTCAGCGCCGCATGGTCCACGTCGGCGCCGGTGAGCTTGCCCGAATCGACCGCCTTCTGGATCGCGCCCAGGTTCACCTCGGCATAATCCTTGGCGAAGATATTGTTGAAGCCGCGCTTCGGCAGACGCATGTGGAGCGGCATCTGGCCGCCCTCGAAGCCCGCGATGGACACGCCCTCGCGGCTCTTCTGGCCCTTCTGGCCGCGACCGCCGGTCTTGCCCTTGCCGGAGCCGATGCCGCGGCCGACGCGGATGCGGCGGTGGCGGGCGCCTGCGTTGTCGTTGAGTTCGTTCAGCTTCATGATGTGCACTCGCTTTCGCTTGTTACGCGCAATGGAAAAAGGAAGGGGGCGCATTAGCCCCCTTCCCCGGATTTGTCACGCGATGAAATGCCGGACGCTCAGTCCTGCACTTCGACCATGTGCTGCACCTTGCGGATCATGCCGCGGACAGCGGGCGTGTCCTCCAGCTCGGAAACGCGGTGCATCTTGTTGAGGCCAAGGCCGATCAGCGTCGCGCGCTGTTCCTTGGTGCGGCGGATCGGCGAGCCAGTCTGCTTGATCTTGATCTTCGTCATGGCGTGTTACTCCGTGACGGCCGCGGCTTCGGCAGCGGCGGTCTGCGCATCAGCGCCATGGCC
>JAYRJH010000004.1:0-6231 GCA_041906415.1 Sphingomonas sp.
CTTGTCGATGCCGCATACCGCTCCCGCCGCCCAGCCGAAATCGCCCGCGAAGCTGACGGCTTCATAGGGGCCAAACTTCTGCTCCGCTATCACGCCCCAGCCGAGCGCGTCGGCAATCTTACCCCCTTGCGTCGTCACTTCCCCTTCGCGCAAGGCGCCGCACTCGGTCCGTGAAGAGGCAGATGCCGGCGCCTTGGGCAGTTGCGCCAGAAGCGTGATTTTCAAATTTGCCACATGTGACCGCACCGTCGGCGCGGCGACGTCTGTCGGCTGCGCAATGGCCGGAGCGCCGCCCGCGCAGAAGAGCAGCGCGATCGAAAGGCATGAGGCGCAGAAATTTGAGAAGGCCATAGTGAGAGATTTCCGGAGCAGACAAAAGGCGGCAAAGGACGCACTCGAATAATTAATTCGGTGATAAATCCGCAACAAGTTTGGCCTGCGAGGAAGCAGTATCTCTCTGTCTATCTTGAGTGAACCTCCATCCAACTCTGGTGCATCGGACGTGACGGCTGGAGGCGCGAGCGCGTAAGCAGGAAAAAGCGGGGTTATCAGAGACGTCGAGAGCAAATGCAGGATTAGAACAACGACCCATAGCACTGTTCTATCCACGCGTGACTGTCGTGCAGCTCCGACTGCTGAATTCCTGGCTGCCGACAGATGTAGCCAAGCACATCGGAGTGAACGGGATGAAGGTGCTTATTATCGTTGTCGCGGCCCTTCTTGTCGTCGCAGCGATTGCCTGGACAGGCCTCCTCCTGCTTTCAGCGAGTATGACGGACGTCGGGTATTTCCACGATCTCGCTGTGTCCCGTTATCACTGGGGCATAGCGATAACGCTCGCCCTGATCGTGGTCTTGGTAGCTGCGCTGCGATTTCGTTAATTGCGTCGGATTGCTAGGGCTTGAGATAATCCACGCGCTGTTCAGATGACTTAATTCTATTGATTTGAATTAAAGAGATGTAAGCGGCTAAAAATAGTCGATCGCCCTGAGTGCTCTTGTGAGAATTTCTGGATCGCGTCCGAGCGCGCTTGCATGATCGCGTTATACTTCTGCTGCCACTGCGCTGCACGAGCCTTGTCGTGGCTGGCGATGATCTCCTCACCTTCCGGCATCAATGCCGAAAGTTCAGCGTCGTATTGCAGGATTGACTGCGGAGCCATGCCCCCTGCGACCAATTTTTTGTCGGCAGCCATCTTGTCCGCCATGGATGCAGCGACTGCCTTGCTATCCACAGCGCCTGGAACGGAGGACAGATACTGTGAGGTGACGATCCTGCAGCCCTTCCCACCCTTGGCTTGGCACTGCGCCATGGCGCTCTTGATGGCTTCGTCCTGGCTCTGCATCCCTTGGGATTGGCCGCTCACCGATATCATATCGGAGGCAAGAGCCATCCAGCCATTATGAGTTATCGGCGGGAGACCCAGCTTTCCCGAGAGCGTCGGTTGCTTTGGGGGGTGCCCGGCCTGGTTGAGCTGGTTGATGATTACATCCCAACCCGGAGAGGTGTAGCTACCCCGCGGTCGCTCGGAACCTTGATCCTGATCGGCGGGCGCGTTCGGGTTAGGCACGCAGCTGGTTGTGTCTGCACCTTGGGCGGGAATCATGCCTGGGGGACAGCCGCCTTCCGCGTGAGCGGCCGATGCCGCGCCGACGGCGCTTGCCAACAAGACCCCGCACACAATTCCGCTGCGGATAAAAAGGAAATTTAGGCGCAAACGCAGGCGCTCCCGATATCGTATCACATCGACCGAACAGATGCCCTCAACTCCGGACGCACTTCAAGACCGACCGACAAGGCCGCCGTGCCTTTCCGTCCATTTAAAGTGCAATAGCGTTCAGCTGCATCGACATCTACTTGCAAGAGGGCTGACGGGGGTGATCGAAAGGGTTTCGCGGGTCAGGGCGAAATGCCAAGCTGACCGATAGAGGGACCGATGTCCGGGCTTCGATACCTGATTTTGCTGATTGGCCTCGGATGGCTGCCAGCCGGCGTGTCCCACGCCCAGACGGTGACATCCTGCCCGCCGGGAATGGTGTCTTATGGAGCCGGCGTATGCGGGTACGATCAAAGCCAGGGCCAGGCCGCTCGGCCCCAGGCGCCTGATGGCTTGGGCAGTGGGCAAACGACAACCTTGCACCGGCCGCCCCTGGCGAGCGGATGGATGGCGCTGGTACACGACAAGACAGCGCCGATCGTGGCGGAAGTGACCGGAATGCGATCCCGCCGGGAGGCCGAACAGGCTGCTCTGAAGGAATGCCAGGCCAAGGGTGGCACCCAATGCGAGATAGAGATCTCCATGAAGAACTAGGTCAGGTCACTTGACCTTCCCGGTTGGCCTCAGTGATTGCAGGGCACCAGCTGGGTGGCGTCGGCGGGACTTTGGCACCAGTCACTGAAGCCAGGCGCGGTTTGTGGTGCTGACGATCGACCCGGTGCCGGAGTGGTCGGCCGCCCTGTGCCTCCGAAGGTGTTCGTTATCGCATTGGCTGCGGCAATCGACTTTGCCGCAAAGGCTTGTACTGCGTCGTACCGAGCCTTCATGATGGCATTGTATTTGTTCTGCCATGCCACGGCGCGGACCTTGTCGTGTTTGGCGAGAATGTCCTCGCCTTCCGGCATGATCTCGGAGAGTTCCGCATCGTATTTCAGGATCTCGGGCGGATCCAAACCTTCTGCAACCATCTGCTTGTCCGTCGCGATGATGCCGGCCATGGCAGCGGCCCGGGAGCCGGGGGTCGGGCTCGAAACCTGCGCCCCGGAATTGTTCGGCGCTGCGGTCACGCAACCGGGAAGCCCCCAAACCGCCACCAGAACGACCGCCACTTTCGACGCAAGATTCATAGATCTTTCCAGCCCCTGAAGCTCCGATGAGCAGACCTTTGGCTGACAGCCATCGCACGCGACCGCTGGGCGTTCAATGTGGCGCTGCGTGGGCTGCGTCTCTCTCGGTCCATGTGGAGTGCAATCCCGTTCAGATCTCAGTCGCCGAGCGAAATCGTATTGCCTTTATCGGAGACAGAAGCGCAATTGACCGTCATGTGCGCGCAAATCGTGTGTCGAGCCATGCCACTATATTGCTATCGTCTGCTGCGCCCATGGTTCATCGTTCTCGCATCCTTGATCGCCACATGTTGGGTTGGAATGGCGCGTGCGGAGGGAAATTGCCCGCCAGGCTACTATCCGATTGGAGATCCGGCGCAGGGTTCAACCGGATGCGCGCCGTTGCCAGACAATCAACCCGACCGTCGTAACGACACGGGCAGCGGGCAAGTAACGCCCTCGCTTGGGCCTCCCTTGGCGCGCGGCTGGACGGCACTGGTTCATGACGCGGCGGGCACGGTTGTTGTTCACGTGACGGGTATGAAATCCCGCAGGGAAGCTCTGCAGGCCGCCATGACGCAATGTAGGGCCAAAGGCGGAAGCGAGTGCAAGTTGGACATGGCTATCGACAACTGAGCCTCTCGCGGCGGGGCTGCGTAACCTCTGATGTCCGTGCCCGACCGTCTATATCAAGTGCAGTATCATCTGACCCGCTACCTTCGCTGTTGACGGCATTGGCCCCCTGGAAGTAGGCAGCCTTTGTCGAAAAGGCAGGCTTGGTCTGGGTAGGCCCAAGCCCTTTCCTGAAAGGGAAAGCTCTATTTTTCGCGGAATCGCGAAATCCCCGACAGCCCCCGCGCCTTGTGCGCGTTTTGGGTCTGTCGGGTGCTGCCTTTCGCAACGCCGCTCCGACAGACCGCTGTCGTTGGAGCGGTCCGTTGTCGAATTCAGATTGGTCGAAACCTGTCCTCGTCTATCAGGCGAACGGCGTCCAGGGTGGCGCTATCGTAAAAACCGCGCTGCGTCATGGCCTCAAGGTCAGGGCGTTGGTTCGCGATCCAGTTCGCGCAAATGCGCTGGAGAGATACGGCGCGGAACTGGCCCCAGGCGATCTTGCCGACTTGAGTTCACTCGCCGTCGCCAGCCAGGGCGCGGTTTCCGCGGTTATACAGGTTCCGACAGGTTCCTTTGACGAGATGCAAGCCTACGCTTCTCACGCCTTCCAGGCTGCGAAGATCGCCGGCCTTTCATCCGTCATCCTGAGATTGCCGAGCGCAAGTCGGACTGCGCCTTGCGACGAGCCCAGCTTCGTCGCCAACGCTATGGTCGAGGATATCGCGCGTCAATCGGGTATTCTGTCCGCGATCGTGCGGCCGACAATGTATCTCGAAAATCTCCTTAAGCCGACTGCGCGCGCGGATATCATCACGCGCGGCATCTTCGAGCCGCCTCTTGCAGCATCGCAGCGGGTTGCCTGGACGTCCGCCGACGATTGCGCTGAGGTAACAATACGCCTTTTGATGGGTGGCAAGGTGTTCACCGGCGATTACACTATCTCCGGGCCGGAGAGTCTCTCCGGCGACGCCCTGGCCCGGAAGATTTCGGTAGGCCTTGGACGACCGGTCACCTATCGATCGCAGCCGCTCGACAAATTCGAGCATGAGGTGGAGCAGGCCTTGGGGTCGTGCGTCGGACGCCGTGTGGCTTCGAAGTTCCGTTACTTCGCGGCTCATCCGGAGGATGCCGATGCAATCTTGTCCGTGCCTTATACTCGACGTTTCGAACTCGGGGATTTCAATCCCACGTCAGTCGAAACGTGGGTGGCAAACCATTTGAGTGACTTTCTTCGGGGGAGCGAAGTGGACTGACGCCAGGGGCCGCCTACTGCGAAAACAAGGCGATCGGAGGCTGTCCTCATGCCGCATGCTGAGCGCCGCAGATTTCGCAACTCAACTGGTTGGAACGCCGTAAGGGAGGGCCCACCCGATCGGAATGATCTTCCCATCCGGGGGTTGAACCAAGGTGCCGGCTTTTGAAAGAGAGTTGAAGTCGAGGGACTTCTTGACGGTTTCGTGTGGTGTGTGGCCGAACTCGGCCTTGAACAGGCGGTGAAAGTATTTCTCGTTTGGAAAGCCGTGCCTCCAGGCAATCTCGGCGATGAGTGCGTGGGGCCGGCCCGGGTCGGACAAGAAGCGATAGGCTTGGCGCAGCCGCCTGTGCTGAATCTGATGCATGACGCCGCCGCTGCTCTCGAACAACTGATACAGCTTCGCCCGAGATATCCCTACGTCCCTTGAGATTCGATCGGGGTTGAGGTCGGGCTCAAGCAGATGAGCCTCGATGTAACGCTGAACACGCGCCATCAGCGCATGCTGAATCGGACCGATCGCGGCGCGATTCGCATCCTCGTTCTGGGATACCGCGGCGATGAGAAGCTGATGAGTGGCTTGGACGATGTGGGGCAGTTCGTGCTGCATCATTCTCGGCAGGTTCTGAAAAAGCGACAGGAGATGATCGGCGAGAAGGCGGCCTACGCCTCCAGTCAGCGTGGCTCCATGCAGCAGGGCCGCATCAGGCGGCAGCAGATCCCGCGGCACGACCAGCGAGATCACGTCACCCGTATCGACGGCGCATTCGAGCGGACGCGCGGCATCTAGGAAAAATAGGTCCCCGACAGACTTTGTCTGCTCGAACGCCTCGCTCCGCCAAAGGAATTTCCCGAACAAGGGTAGGGTGAAGCGGTAAAAGTCCTGGCCATCGGCTCTGATGCGGGCTTCCGTTCGGGCAAGTTGGTACGTTGTCCTCTGCTTGCGGTTAAGCCATTGTCTACCCGACAATATGAAGGGGCCGAGCGCAGCTCCCCTCGCGGCAGCATCGAATGAAGTTTCGTCGCTCCCGTTGAGTTTGCCGTCACAATGGCTCTCTTTGACCCACGCATCGAAGCGATCTCGAACGGGAAAATCCAGGGTGGAAAATTGCAGGATCGGGACGGAGGCCGATTTGCTGTCACCCGCTGGACTCTCCATCTCTCGCATCCGAAAAACATGAACTCTAAATCCATGTTAACGTGTGTGCGGACGTTACGCAATACGATGACCGAGAGAGCGAAGCTGTTAGACAGGCTCGAATGTGACAGTTCGCATGCGTAGGTAAAGGGCCGCAGCCCTTGGTCTCGATTGCATCTGATGGAGGTCTCGGGCATGTTGATCAGCGCTACCGACAGCAAAAAGGGTAGTAAGCGGACAGCTCAATGCGCCTGACAAGTTTCTCAGACTATGCCCTGAGATTGGCGATGTACGTCGCCTCACAGAATGGCCGGGTGGTCACGATCGAGGAGGTGGCCGCGACCTTTGGCATTTCCCGCACACACCTTACGAAGGTCGCCAACCAGCTGACACGCGACGGCTA
>JAYRJH010000004.1:6254-22831 GCA_041906415.1 Sphingomonas sp.
CGAGCCCGATTTTGCGTTGGTCGAATGCTTTGGAGCTGACAATCATTGTATTGTTACCCCAAGCTGCCGCCTGCGGGGCATACTGGGTCAAGCTCTCTCGGCCTTTCATGGCGTTCTAGAGAAATACACCCTCGACGACCTTCTGCTTGAGACGTCTGACTTTACACCCGATCTCGATTTGAGAATTAAACGCGTATTCGGTGCTCGTTAATATATGCGTGGAGGTGGTCCGAATTGGTTCGGTCTTACCTCGCAAAATAATCCGAGAAATCCGGAAATCTAGACTGCTGCTTTCGCCAGCCAAGCCTTGCCCGCTGATAGGTCAATAGTCAGATCCCAATTATCCAAGAAGCCGCGACCGATATCCCCGTCGAGAATGAGATCGCGAACGACCGCCGTGTCCTTCACGACGATGCCCGAGGCAAGCGGGATTGCCAGAGGTTGGATCCCCTTCACATCGTCCTTCAGACCCACGAGCTTGGCTACGTGTGCAGCCACCATCGTATGACCGGCATTACCTGTGTCCAGTTCCATCCACGCATCGCCCTCTGCGGTCGGTACTGCCAAATCGACCGTGAGAGCAGCGCCTTGGGCGTCGCGCACTAATCGCACCGGTACTTCCTTGGCCGTCTTGATGCGTGAATCACGCGAGGCATCCGTCTCCACCACAATCCTGTGGGCATGTGATTCGATGGTGACGGTATGGCCTGCGAACAGGTCCAGTCCGATGCCGCCGTCGACTGACGCGGCATCCGGCGGAAGAAACTTCATGACGTCCACCACGAGGACTTCGGGCGTCCGAACATCACACCCTTTTAACTGAAAGGTGGCAGCGTTGCAGCGTTGACTATCGAGTCGTTCGCCTATCGCGCGAAAACCCGTGACCCTTCCCCATGGCTTGCAACCGATTGTTTTGGCCATTGCTGGCGTGACGGCGGTCACCCCCCAACCCGTGTCGAAGAGGAAACGGGCGGGATGTCCGTCAACGATCGTCTCAAGTACGAGCCCAATGCCAGGAACTTCTTGTAGGTTTAGCACAGCCGCTGGTTCAGCCGCCGCCACAGCCGTTGTTGGCGTAGTGGAAATAAGCGCGAGAGGCGTCAGGCACAGCGACGCGAAGTGTTTCAGGTTGGAAATCATCTGGTAAAGCTCGCCTCAGGCGTCCACCGGGACGTAATGCGCCTGCCGTAGCGCAAACGGTCGTGCACTATCGTCCATTTCGAGTGCACCTCGATCCAGTGGCGCTCGATATTCGGGGTTCAGCAGATTGACCGGTCGCGAGCGCATTCGACAAGTCAGCCTCACTTCCGCAGTCAATTACGAGGAACGCCGTAAGGAAGGGTCCAACTCGCCAGGCTGTCGCCTCCATCAGGCGTTGTGGCGAACAGCCCCGCTGATCCGAAGAGACCTGAACAGTTTGCCCTTTTTTCGGTTTCGTGAGGCGTGTGACCAAACTCTGCTTTGAATAGCCTGTGGAAGTATTTTTCGTTTGGAAATCCGTGATTCCATGCAATCTCCGCTATGAGCGCGCGGGGCCGCGCCGGGTCGGACAGATAGCGATAAGCCTGCCGCAGCCTTCTACGCTGGATTTGATGCATCACGCCGCCGCTGCCTTCAAACAGTTGATAGAGTTTCGCGCGCGAAAGGCCCACATCGCGACATATCCGATCTGGGTTCAGGTCGGGTTCTAGCAGATGGACGTCCATGTAGCGCTGGACGCGTCTGAGCAGGGCCGCCCGGATCGGCACTTCAGCTTCCTTCAAAAAATCGGGGGTTGGGGAGACAGCGGCGATTAACAGCCGAAGCGTTGCGTGCGTCACATGGGCAATTTCGTGTTGCCGCAGTCTCGATAGATTGGCGAACAAAGATGACATATGGTCTGCGAGAATATGGGCAATAGCTCCCGTTAACGTCTCGCTATGTAGCAGGGCGGCGCTGCTGGGAAGCAAATCACGAGGAATAACAAGCGAAAGGTCTTCGTCGCCTTCGACGGCGCACTCGTTGACCTGGGCCGAGTCAAAAAGAAACAAATCTCCCGCACTCTTCACCGGCGTCGAAGTGGTTTGTCGCAGCCGAAATTGCCCGCGCCTAAGAAGCGTGAAGCGGTAAAAATCGAGTCCGTCGATCCGAATGCGCCTCTCGGTCCGCCGCACCTCGTAGGCCGTTGCGGCTCGACGATTAAGCCACTGCTTGCCGGCTACAATGAATGATCCAAGGTCCGCGCCTTTGGCTGAGGCGACCAAAGTCTCGTCGGTTCCGCCGTGCCAAAACGAATCACAGTGATTTCCTTCCACCCACACGCCGAAGCGATCCTTGGCCGGAAGGTCAAGTGTAGTGAAACTAAAGACTGGTATGTGGAGTTTCGTAGCTGATTCTGTCACCTTATAGCGCCTACGATATTAGTGTAGAAGACCCATCATGGAGATTTGCCCGCATTCGTATATTTCTCTCAACACAGCCCGCTGATCCTTTTCAAACGCATCCCGTTGCCGGCCGCGAGGCTACCCGCAACGATCAAGCTCACAGACACTTCATGCTACGATAAAACATACATTCTAAGTTTATCTTATCTCTGCATGGTGGACAATCGCTTCATGCGCGGATCCCACACTGCGCATGGGCAATCGGGTCAGATGTCCGGGGGAGTGTCGGCTTGGTAACGCTGGCAAGGCCTCGTTGAGGCCGCAACACGGCGGCCCATCAAATCAACGCCGAGTCGCAGATGGCTTGTGGCATTTCCCGGACTGTCGGGCTGGTGTCCGGCAGTCCAGCACGGTACCCCCGTATTGCGTGTTGCTTAAGCAGCAGCATGAAAGAGCAAGTTGAGATGGTTGCGTGCCCCCGCAACCATCTCAACTTGCGATACTAAATCGCGTACATCAGCCGCCCCAATCGGGCGGCTTTTTTGCGTCCGCAAGTTCTGATGGTTGCGCCCTCCCGCAACCACTTCAACTTGGGGATCGCGCAAGTTCTGGCCAATGCCAGTCCCCGCAACCAACCATACACACCCCCAAGGCAATCGCCGCGGGGGTTTTGTTGTTGGATCACGCCGGCCCCGCGCGAGCATATCCTCGCGTCCAACCCGCCGGTCCCGCCGCCAGAACCACGCCCGCGCCCCCAGCACAAGGCCGGCGCCGCCCGTTCCCGCGCCAACCGCCCGGGCAAGATCGGCCGTGCAACCAATACGGCGCTGCCATGAAACGCCGATATAGGGCGCAAACTCCCGGCGAACCAACGCTCCTATCCTGATCCAGTGAGTGCCAGCAGAAGGCGTGCACGTAAAATTTCCGGTAGCGCCCGGTCTAGCACACGTAACACCGCAAAGGGCCATGGGGTGATCAGATGCGGCTTGCCCGCCAGCGCCGCGCGCAGGATTCGCGCTGCGGCTTCATCCGCCGACAACGCCATCGGTCGCGCACCGGGCACAGCACGGCCGGCCGCAGTATCGATGAAGCCGGGCGAAGCTAGAGTCACAGACACTCCATGCGCGCGGACGCCGATCCGTAGCGCTTCGGTGAAACGGGCCAGCCCAGCCTTGCTGCCCGCATAAGCCGCAGCGATGGGCAGGGCGTGGAAGGCCGCCGCAGAGCCGATAATGACGATACGCGCCTTTTTCTCCCCTTGCCGTCCACGAGCCGCCATTCGCCCGGCTAGCGCGGCCGCCAGAGCGGCCGGGGCGGTGAAGTTGATTTGCGCCAGCCGGACAACCTGCGCCGGATCCTCCACCAGTGCGCCCGGTGCACGAATGTCCCCCAGCCCGGAAGCGAACACCGCCATATCGAAGGGCGCGACATCATCCTCGGCCAGCAATGCCGCGATCGCACCCTTCACGTCCGTCAAGTCGAGCGAACGGGCTTCCACCTCTGCGCCGATAGCGCGGCAATCGCCGGCCACCTTCGCCAGGCGCGCGGAATCGCGCCCCCACAAGGAAAGATGCGCGCTCGGCCTGGCAAGCAGCCGCGCCAGCGCGCCACCGACCTCGCCCGATGCGCCAGTAATAATAATCCGTTTAGGATAAATGCTTTCAGTCATGATTCGGCTTTTATGTCACGGGCGCGCGCAATCATCGGTGCGATCGGCGCTTATTGCTTGACAGCACCGGGGGCCTTCTGTCCAGAACTGGCGCGATGGCCAGCCCTGACCCCCGCACCCAGCGCATCAGACTGTTCGAAAACGAGCAGCTCGAGAAGCTCACCGTGATCTCGCCACCCGTATTCGGCCTGATCTGGGGCGTGGCCTTGCCGCTGGTCGTGTGGGCCGGATGGGGATCGGCAGACCTGCTGCCGGCCGTGGGGCTGATCTTCACCGGACTGGTGGCGTGGAGCTTGTTCGAATATGCCATGCACCGCTATCTGTTCCATTGGGAGTTGGATTGGCGGCCGGTGCGTTGGCTGGTGTTCCTGATCCACGGCAATCATCACGACAGCCCCAATGACGAGATGCGCAACCTGATGCCCCCGATCGTCAGCTTGCCGATCGCGGGGCTGATCTGGTGGGGATGCACGGAGGCCATGGGGCCTGCGGGAACGTGGCTGTTCCTCGGTTTCATCGCCGGTTATGTCTGCTACGATCTGGTGCATTTCGCCTGCCACCAATGGCCGATGCGCGGGCGATTGGCGCTGATGCTGAAGCGCCATCACATGCGCCACCACTATGTGAATGAGGATCGCAATTACGCGATTACCGCGATCTTCTGGGACAGCGTCTTTCGCACCCGGATCACTTCCCTGAAGGATTGATGTGCGAGGGGGCTCAACGCCCCAGCAATCCCGCAATCACTTCCGACACGCCCTCGATATGCCTTTCCCATGTCGGCGCCCGCCAATGCGCCAGGCGCTGCATCTGTGCGTGGTGAAGGGAGCCGCGTCGGGCGTGATCGAGGATTGCGGCTTGCCAGCCGGGGCCGTCCAGCGGATCGAGATAATCCGGTATCTCCCCGCCGACCTCGCGCAGCGCAGGCAAGTTGCTGCATATCACCGGCGTGCCGACTGACAGTGCCTCCGCCACCGGCATGCCATAACCCTCCGCGAAGCTGGGCAGCACCAGCGCGCGCGCACCGCGCAGCAGACCCGCGATGCGCGTGTCGGGGCAGCCGTTGATCTCTTCGACATAAGGCTGGATCGCGGGGCAGCGCTCGAGCATGTCGATCACCTGCTCATTCTCCCAGCCGCGCCGCCCGACCACGATCAGGCGTGGCGTCTCCGCCGGAGGAAGCGTCTCCACCATATGCCGCCAGAGATTGAGGAGCAGCAGGTGGTTCTTGCGCGGCTCGATCGTGGAGACACAAAGGAAGAAGGGGCGTCCGTCAGGCGCCGAGACGGGAGCGGTGTCGGCGATCGGCTCCGTGCCGAGCAGGGCGACGTGGATGGGGATTTCGCGCCCGCATTGTGCATAGGCCCAACGGTGGAAGGATTCGCCGGTCGCCGCAGAATTGGCGATCACGGTATCCGCGAGCGCCGCCACCGTCGCCATGCTCCGCGCCGTTCGGGCGGGCATATTCGGGGAATTCGATCGGGATCAGATCGTGCACCATGCACAGGAAGCGCGCACCCTCGCGCTCGAGAATGCCGCGCACCTGCAATTGCTGGATCAGGTGATGTGGCGAGACCTGCACATAGACACTGCCTTTGCCGCGCGCCGCTCTGCGCCGGGGACGCAATCTCGCCAGCCACGGCAGCACGGCGGGGAGTGAGCGCTGCCCGTTGCCTCCTTCCTCGTGCAGCCAGCGCCGCTCCAACTCGTCGAGATAGGCCAGCGCCGTCGCGCGTGGCAGCCGCCCGTAGAGGCCGAGCGGATGCACCGCCGCGAAGGCGAGACGATCACCGTAATGCGCCAGCAGCCCGCGTGCATAGGCCATCTCCACCCGATCGACTCCCGAAGGCGTCGCATGGCGCACGCGGGAGATCAGGCGCGAGATATCGAGGATAACGTCGCTCATCGCCGCCTTATGGCGCCCATCAGCCGTCCTTGCCAGCGGCGCACGGGTGCGATCCATCTCAGGCGATTCGGCGCATGGTCGGCCGCCATGCGGGCGACCAGCACTTCCGGCGGGCAGGGCAGGCCTGTCACCGGATCGAGATAGCGCGGGTAGAGAATCAACACGCCGGCCACCAGTGCATCGAGCGACAGCGCCCGCCCGCGCCGTGCCGGCACCGCGCCCAGATCGCGCGTCAGGCCCCAGCCGGCATAGAAAGGTGTGCCGTGGCATGTCACCGCATGCCCCCGCATCAGCGCCTCGAACCCGGTGAGCGAGGTGAGGACATGGACCGCATCCACCGCATCGAGCAAAGGCGCCATCCCGCCGCCACGCACGATACGGTCGGCCAGTTTCAGCACTTCGGCGTCCGCCACCGCGCCGCTGCGATGTCCGGCGTCGACATCGGGATGTGGGCGGAACCAGATTTCCGCATCCGGCTCCAGCACACGGGCGCGACGCAGCAATTCCAGATTGGAGCGCAGGTCACCGCCGCCCGCCAGCACGGACATATCGTCCTCCACCTGCCCCGGCACCAGCACGAGCCGACGCTCGGGCTGGCGCGGCGGAACAACCGGGCTATCGGCCGCGACGGCATATTTGCTGATCCCGGCCGCGACGATCGCCTCGCGCAGCGCATGGGCGCGGGCGAGCAGGGCGGGGGAGAAATCGGTGTCGGAGAGGATTGCTTCAAGGTCGCTGGGGCCGGAAGGGTCGAAATGAATACCACGCCGGTCCACCACTATCGAGGAGGGGGGGACGAGATCGCTCCCCAACCCGACCGAGCGGACGAAGCCATCTTCCACGCGCACCAGCGGGACGCCCTGCCGCTCCGCGCTCGCGAGCAGATCGGGGGAGACGCGCGACGGCCAGATCGCGACGGCGCCGTTGTGCCTTCGCGCCGCTGCCAGCGCGCGGTGCGGGCGGGAGACAAGCCGCAGTTCGTGACCAGCGGACCAGAGAAAGCGTCGGATTTCCGCGCGTTTCCACCATGCCATGCCGCTGGCCACGACGATTCCGCGGTTGCCGTCCAGAATGCGCCGCCATTCGGCGAGGAGGTCGATCGTCGCGGCGAGGGAAGCAGGTTGGCCGGTGAAGGGATCGCGATAATTGGCTGAGACGAGCGCTCGCGCCGCTTTACGATCGAGCACGACGTCTTCATCCTCCGGTGCGCCGAAGCGCCCGGGCGAAAGCACGCGCACCGGCGCTCCGGCGATCCGTGCGAGCGCCACCCATTCGTCGTCGCCATGCGCTACCAATTCTGCCGCGCCAGGGAGGACCGACCAAGGATCGCTCGCAATCCGCGTCTCCGCGCGATCCACAACCGCGATAGGCCTTGAGGGGGCGGCCCAGAATTCCCCGCCGATCCGAGCGGCCCGGATCTTCGCGAAGAGCTTTGCCGGATCGTCGGGCAAAGCGCCTTCTGGAGCGGCATGGGAGACACTGGCGTCCGCGCCCGGAAAGGGAGGCGCGCGGAGCAAGGGGATCACGGGCGTTCTCCCCAGCCCGCGATTTCCAGGGCGCCCCGCGCATCGCGACGGATCACGCCATAACCGCCGGTCGGCAGCTTGAGGCTGGGGAGACGCGCCATCGCCGTCGCCAGCGCGGGCTCGGCGAGCAGGGCGAAACGTGCCGCGCCGTTGCTCGTGACGAGCAGGGTCGGCTCTTCCCCGGCCTTCGCGAAGAAGGCGCGCCAGCCAGCAATGCGCCCTTCGGCATCCACCGACCATCCCGGCGGCGGCACGGCATGCGCGTCCCACGCCGCGAGCGCCTGTCCGCCGATCCGGGCGAGCACCTTGTCTTCCATCTGGTTTTCGTCGGGGCCGTGGTCGATTTCGGCCAGCCAGTTGCACGGCTCGGCGCGCGGAGCGCCCGTCCCTTGGGCGGCGAGGATCGCGTCGGCCGTTTCCCGCGTGCGGCGCAACGGAGAAACGAGAGCGCGCGAAAAGCGCCAGCCTTTCGCCGCGAACAATGCGCCCAGCGCTTCAGCCTGCTCCTTGCCCCGCGCGGTAAGCGGCAGATCGGTGCGCGCGCCGATCCGGCGCGGCGGCTCACCGCTGGCAAAGGTATTTCCGTGGCGGGCGATCACGAACATGGCCTTGCTTAACGGCGCCGGATCAGGCCGGAAAGGGGTCGCCAAGCCGGGCGATCAGCGTTTCGGCCAGTTGCACGTCAGCCTCCGTATCGATCCCGGACATGGCGTGGTCGGGCGCATCAACCTCCAGCGTGTCGATCGTCCGTCCACCTTCCAGAAAGCGCAATTGCTCAAGGCTCTCCAGCGCTTCGTAAGGCGTCGGCGCGGTGTTGGCGAACCATTCCAGCGCGGCCATGCGATAGCCGTAAAGCCCCATGTGCTGCCACACCGGGGACAGCGATCCGGCCGCGCGCAATGCCGCCTCGTTGCGGATCGCGGGAATGATCGCCTTCGAAAACCATAAGGCGCGGCCATCCGGGCCGCGCATGCAGGTCGTGCCGCTGAACGGAGCTTTCGCCTTGTGCGCGCGCAACCTGTCCAGCCTTTCCCAGTCTAGCCTGTAGACCGGGGTCGCCACGTCCGCGCCGCCGGTGCGCAGGGTTTCGATCAGACCGGAAACGATCGCGGGCGGGATGAACGGGGCATCGCCTTGCAGGTTGATCACCAGTCTTGGTGTCTCCGCCTGGGCGCGCGCGGCCGCGCAGGCCCGCGCCGAGCCGGAATCGAGTGCTTCCGGCGTCATTACCGCCTCAACGCCCAGCGCATGGGCATGGTCCGCGATGCGCGTATCGTCGGTTGCCACTACGAGGGAGCAGCCGCCCGCCTCTTGCGCCGCAGTGCGGGCTATCGCCGTGACGCGTTCGAGCAAGGTGCGCCCGGCGATTTTCAGCAACGGCTTTCCGGGCAAGCGCGTCGAGCCGTAGCGCGCTGGAATGACGATCAGGTCTTCCGGAAGATCGTCAGGCAACGCCGGTCCTGACGATGTCGTGCATGTGCACGATTCCCTCCAGCCTGCCCACCGCATCCACGACGAACAGCACCGAAATGGCGTTTTCGTTGAGAACGTGCAGCGCCTCAGAGCAGAGCATGTCTGCCCGCACCATCACCGGGCTGGTCGACATGTGCCGGCCGATCTCGTCCTGAAGGTTGTGGATGGCGATGCAGCGGCGGAGATCGCCGTCGGTGAAGGCGCCGACCAGCCGATCCTCGTCGTCCACCACGGCGGTGCAGCCATAGCGTTTGTGGCTCATCTCCAACGTCGCGCTCATCAATGTGGCGTTGCGGGTCACGCGGGGGATCGCCTCGCCCACGCCCATCACGTCGCTCACCTTCGAAAGCTGCGCGCCCAGCCGCCCGCCCGGATGGAAAACGCGGAAGTCTGATGGCGTGAAGCCTCGCGCCTCGATCAGCGCCACCGCCAGCGCATCGCCCAGCACGAGCTGCAGGGTGGTGGATGATGTGGGGGCGAGATTGTTCGGACAAGCCTCGCGAACATGGGGCAGCTCCAGGCAGATATCAGCAGCGCGCCCGGCCGCACTGTCGGAACGAGCGGTCATCACGATTCGCTTCACGGCGAAACGGTCGCAATAATGGAAGATGTCGCCCAGCTCGCTTGTCTCGCCGGACCAGGTTATCGCCAGCACAACGTCATTCTCGGTGATAAGGCCCAGATCGCCGTGGCTCGCCTCGCTGGGATGCAGGAACAGCGCGGGCGTGCCGGTGGAGCGCAAGGTGGCGGCAATCTTGCGCCCGATATGGCCGCTCTTGCCCATACCCGTCACCACGACGCGGCCGCGCGTGTGCGCCATGGCATGGACGGCAAGGTCCACCGCGCGGCTGAGCTGCGGGGACTGCAACGCGGCCTTCAATGTTTCCAGCGCTTCCAGCTCGATATCGAGCGTTCTCAGCGCGGAACTGTCATATTGGGCCTGAAATACGCCAGCGTTCATACACGTCCCGAAATCGTAATGCACTCGCAAGCGCTTATTCGCACCATCCGGCGGCTATGGGAAGTCGTAAGGGATTGCCAGTGATCTGGTTCCCGGCCAAAAGGTTCGACATTCGCGCCGTGACGCGAACATCTGCGAATTCAGGTTAAGTTTTCATGTTTTTATGCGGACGCGAGATCGGCCCGGGTTTCCCCCTGTTCCTGATTGCCGGCCCCTGCGTGATCGAGAGCGAGGCGCTCACCCTCTCCGTCGCCGAAACGTTGGCCGGAATCGCGGGGCGGCTGGGGCTGACGCTGATCTTCAAAAGTTCCTTCGACAAGGCCAACCGCAGCTCGGATCGTTCGTTTCGGGGGCTTGGGCTGGAGGAAGGCCTGCGCATCCTGGAGAAGGTGCGCGTCGAAACCGGCCTGCCGGTGCTCACGGACGTGCACGAAGCGGGGCAGGTAGATGCCGTGGCCTCCGTGGTCGACGTGTTGCAGACGCCCGCCTTCCTCGCGCGGCAGACCGATTTCATCGCTACCGTCGCCGCCTGCGGCAAGCCGGTGAACATCAAGAAGGCGCAGTTCATGGCCCCCGCAGACATGGCGCAGGTGGTGGCCAAGGCGCGCAATGCCGCTATCGCCGCCGGGCATGATCCGGACAATTTCCTGCTGTGCGAGCGTGGCGTGTCCTTCGGCTACAACACGCTGGTTTCAGACATGCGCTCGCTGGCGATCATGGCCGAAACGGGTTGCCCCGTGGTGTTCGACGCGACCCATTCGGTGCAGCAGCCGGGCGGGCTGGGCGATCGATCGGGCGGGCAACGCGAATATGTGCCGCTGCTGGCGCGCGCGGCGGTGGCAGCGGGCGTGTCTGGCCTGTTCATGGAAGCCCATCCCGATCCGGACAAGGCCTTGTCCGACGGCCCAAATGCCGTACCGCTGGCGGAGGTCGAACCTTTGCTTGCCCGGCTTCAGGCGATCGACGCAGTGGTGAAGGCGGCCTGAGCCTTTCTCATTCGGGAAGTAGCGGGCGGCCCTCCAGCCGGGCCACGGCGTGGCGCACCACCTTGTCCAGCGCTTCATCGGAAAAGAAGCCGCCGGGAATCAGGCAGCGTTCGATCAGCACGCGGCGGAACGCCGCGAAGGTTTCCGCATTCGGCGCCACCGGGTTGCGCCAGAAGGCGTCCAGCCCGTCTTGGCAGGTGATGTCGGGGATGTTGTAGATCGCATGGCCAAGGGCCACCACCGGCACGCCCATCGCCAGGGCGAGCGTGCCGCTGGTGCTGTTGATCGTCACCATGCCCCGCGCACGTCGCGTGACGGGGACGATATCGCCCCAGTCGAGATAGTCGACCCGGTCGGCGATGCCGAACAGGGCAGCCTGCTCGGCAGCCTCCTGCCGCCAGTCGCGCACGCCGTTGTCGAGCGGGTGCTCTTTCACCACCAGCCGCGCGTCGGCGGGAGCATGGGCGGCGAACGAGCCGAGCACCAGCCGCATTGCCTCCGCTATGCCCGAAAAGGACGAATGGAGCCGGATCTGCGCATCCGAATCGAGTTGTAGCGGGAAGATGAAATAGGGCTGTTCGGTGGTTTCCAGTCGAGCGAGCAAGGCAGCGGCGCGCGCACGCTTCTCCTTGCCCTGCCGCAATTTGCGCAGCCAGCCCATGCCTTCCACCAGCGGATGCCACGGGCGATGGTTGCTCCAATAGGGATAGCGCCAGCGGGTGAAGACGTCGGCTAGATTGTAGAGCAGCCCTTCCGTCGCGCGGCGGCGGAAGGAGGAGGGGACCTGCGCATGGGCGGGCAGGGTCGGCAGGCTGCTCGCTGTCTTGCGATACCATGCAGGATCGCGCGGGAGCGACGAATGGCCGTTCACTCCGCCGAGTTCAAGCGTTACCCAGTCGGGCCGGATATAGCCTTCCTCGAAGACATGGACGGGTATCTGCAACGCGCGGCACACTTGCGTCGCGCCGAGATGATGAGGACGGCAATCGCCGAATAGCACGACGTCGGTGATGCCCTTTTGGCGGATGATCGCTTCCAGCGCCTGTGGCCATTCGTCGAGCGGCCCGCGGTAGTCGATGCCGTTCGGGAGACGCCAGAAGGCGCGGTCGCCGCCGTTGAAATTGACCTTGTAGACATCATGCCCGTCGCGGATCAGCTCCTGCCCAAGACGCCGGAAAAGCGGGCCCATCAAACCCTGCAGTAGCAAGACAGTGCGTTTTCGGGAAGAATCGGAGGACGCCGGCGGCACGCTCTGGATTTCCGGCATTTGTAAAAACGCTCCGCATCGAAAACAGCTCAAGAGCCGTTCTCGCAAATCATGCGCGGCCCCCCTTTCGCATGCCGTTAGTCCTCCTTGCCATCTCCAGCAAGTCGTCGGGCAGTTGCTCCCGGGTTCTGGTGACATCACAAATGTTCATCGCTATGCCGGCCGCAAGGCGAAGGGCGCGGCACGACGGTTATTGTGACGAAAGATAGCGTGCTTACATTCGCGGCGATGCTGGTGCTTGCCGTGCCGCTGGATGCGCTGGTCCGTCCGCGTCCGGGCCTGTCAGGACGCCGGGCCGCCGGAATCTGGCTGCTTGCATGGATGATGATGGCGGCGTTTGGCCTGTTCCTCGCCATCTGCGGCAACGTCCCGGTCGCGGCGGCGCTGGCGTTGGCGTTGCTGGCGCTGTTGGCGCTGGTTTCCAACGCGAAGCGCGCCATGCTGGGTGAGCCGTTGCATTTTTCCGATCTGGCGTTGATCGGCGCGATCTTCCGTCATCCGCAATTCTATCTTTCCGCGATCCGACCCTGGCAGCGCTTGCTGGTCGGCCTCGCGGCTTTGGGGCTGTTGGGGCTGCTGGCCTCGCTGTTCGTGGCGGACCTCGCTCCGCATCTCGCGGGCGTGGGGCTGATGGCGGCGGGTTTGGCCGTCCTCGTGTTGAGCTTGGGTGCGCCACCCTTCACGGCACTTGCGATGCGGCCGGATGCGGACGGTGACGTGTGCCGGCTCGGTCTGCTGCCGGTGCTGTTGATCTACTGGAGGCGGTGGCGCGCGACGGAAAAACCACTGCCCTGCCCGCCCATCGAGCGCGCGTCTCCGGCCGGGACGCCCGAATTGCCAGTGCCCGAACTGCTGGTGATCGTGCAGTGTGAATCCTTCGCCGATCCTGTCGAGCTTTTCCCCGGCGCCGAAGCCTTGCCGGCTCTGAGGGCGGCGCGCGCGCGGGCGTGGCAATGGGGGCGGCTGGAAGTGAGCGGTTTCGGTGCCTATACGATGCGGACGGAATATGGTCTGCTGTTCGGCCGCGATGAAGAGGCCTTGGGCTTCCGCCGCTACGATCCTTTCCTAACCGCGCTGGACGACATCTCTTATGCGCTGCCCGCCCGGCTGAAGCCGGCTGGATGGACCAGCCTGTTCCTTCACCCGCACGACATGCGGTTCTACGGGCGTGACCGGATCATGCCAGCGGCAGGTTTCGCCGAGCTGGTGGCGGACGATCGCTTCGCTCCACCCGCGCCCGGGGAGGGGCGTTACGTCACCGATGCCGCCATGGCCGACGAAATCGTCACGCTGGCGCAAAAGGCGGCCGGGCCGACGGTGCTTTATGCCGTGACGATAGAGAATCACGGCCCATGGGCGGGCGACGAGGTTTCGGGAAAGCGCGATCTGGTCGGCAGCTATCTCAGGCTCGCGCGCAACAGCGATGCGATGCTGGAGACACTGGTTTCCCGCATCGGTGCGCTGAAACGACCGGCGATGCTCGTGTTCTTCGGCGATCACCGGCCGAGTATCCCGGGCACAACGCAGCCCGGTGGCGCACGCCATACGCCGTATGTGATGATGCGGTTCGATGCATCGGGGTGCCTGATGGAGGGCGCCCGCTCGCGCGTCGATCTGACGCCCGCACAATTGCATCACGCGATGCTCGACGCCTTGCTCGGCTCATCCCGCTAGAACCACGCCCTCGTCCCCAGCACGAGGCTCCCACCGCCCGTTCCCTCGCCAACCGCCCGGGCGAGATCGGCCGTGCGCCCGATCCGGCGCTGCCATGAAACGCCGATATAGGGCGCAAACTCCCGCCGAACCTCATAACGCAGCCGCAACCCTAGCTCCGCCTCGCTCAAGCCCCCGCCTATCAGCGCGACGCGGACGTCCTGCGCGGAGAAGTTCAGCTCCACACGCGGCTGGAGGATGAGGCGCTGGGTTAGGCGTTGGTCGAAATAACCGGTGGCGCGGGCGGTCAGCTCGCCTTTGGTGGAGAGGAAGGCGGCGGCCTCCAGCTCGAACCAGTAAGGCGCGAGGCCCTCTATGCCGATCGTGGCGTAGGTGCGCGGCGCGGCTGCGCGGAAATCCTGCCGCGCGCCGGCCTGGAGGTTGAAATACGGCCCGATCGCGCGACTGTAGAGCGCCTGGACCTCCCCGCTATCCAGCCGCCCGCCGAAATCGCCCGATCCCTCGCTCTTGACGACCAGACGGTTCACATCCCCGCCGAACCAGCCCTCGCCGCTCCAGCGATAGCCGTCGGGGCCGGCGCCGACACGCGCCTCGGCCAGATCGATCATCACCTGCGAGAAGGTCATGCCGCCGTGCTCCCGGCGCAGCGCGGCGCGCGAGGCGGCCATGGCGTCCGCGCCCCAGATGCGATCGGCATAATCGGCCTTCGGCGCGGGTGGAGGAGGCGCGTCGCCCGCGGGAAGCGCCGTGCCGGAGCCGCCGGCAGCGATGGGGGCAGGACTGCAATGACCCATGGCGGCGTGCTCGGGCGGGCAGGCCGGGCCGGCTGGCATGACATGTCCCGCATGGGGATCGGTGGCGAGCGTGCAATGGCCCATTGCGGCGTGCTCCGGCGGGCAGGCCGGGCCGATGGTGGGCATGACATGTCCCGCATGCGGAGCGGTGGCGGGCTTGCAATGACCCATCGCGGCATGTTCCGGCGGACAGGCGGCGGGAGCCGGCGCGGCGGGCGTCGCCATGCCTTCGTGGCCCATATGATCCATATGGCCCATGTCCTGCGCCGCCGCGCCGCCGCTCCACAGCAAGCAGGTGAGGGCGAGCCGGCGCATCATGCCGCCTCCCGCACGGAGACGATCTGCATCATCCCCGCGTGCATGTGATAGAGCAGATGGCAGTGGAACGCCCAGTCGCCCAAGGCGCTGGCGGTCACGTCGAACGTCGCCGTCCCGCCCGGCTGCACCTGCACCGTATGTTTGCGCGGCGCATGATCGCCATGACCCGTCACCAGCTCGAAGAAATGGCCGTGCAGGTGGATGGGATGGCCCATCATCGTGTCGTTGACCAGGGTGACGCGGACGCGCTCGTCCTTCCGGAACGGGATGGGGGCGGTGACGGCGCTCAGCTTCTCGCCATCGAACGCCCACATATAGCGTTCCATGTTGCCGGTCAGGTGGATGCGCATCTGGCGGGAAGGCGCGCGCACGTCCGGGTTGCGCCCGGCAGCGACCAGATCGCGATAGGTGAGCACGCGATGGCCAACATCCGCCAGCCCCTGCCCCGGCTCCCCGGTGCGGTCCATCGGTATGGGGGATATGGTCTGGACGGCGGGCGTTCTGGCCACTTCCGGCGCGACCGTGAAATCGCGCATGGAATGTTTCATCGCGCCGTGATCCATCCCCGGCATGTGCATCCCGCCCATGGCCGTCCCGCCCATGTCCATTCCCATGTCGCGCATCGTGGCGAGCGGGCGGGGGCGGAGCGGCGGGGCTTCCGCCGCCATCCCCTCGCGCGGGGCGAGGGTGGCGAGCGCCATGCCGGAGCGATCGATGCTTTCGCCGACGATGGCATAAGCGCGGTCGTCGCGCGGGGTGACGATCAGGTCGTAGGTTTCGGCCACCGCGACCTGAAGCTCGTCCACCGTCACCGGGCGCACATCCTGCCCGTCGGCCTGCACCACCGTGAGCGGCAGGCCGGGAATGCGCAGGTTGAAGGTCGTCATCGCGGAGGCGTTGACCACGCGCAGCCGCACCCGCTCGCCGGGCGCGAACAGCGCCGTCCAGTTGTCGCGCGGGCCGTGGCCGTTGACCAGATAGGTGTAGGTGCTGGCGGTGACGTCCGAAATGTCGGTCGGGTCCATCCGCATCGCGGCCCATTTCAGGCGGTCCGCCTCCTTCTGGTCCCGCCCGGCGAGCAGGCCGCCGAGCGTCTGCTGCTGGCGGTTGAAATATCCCCCCTGCATCTTCAGCCGGCGGAAGATCGCATGCGGGTGAAGCGGGCTATGATCCGACAGGACGATCACATGCTCGCGATCGGAGGCAATCGGATCCTCGCCCGCGGGATCGATCACGATCGGGCCATAATGGCCCACCTGCTCCTGAAGCCCGGAATGGCTGTGATACCAATAGGTGCCCGACTGGACGATCGGGAAGTCGTAGACGAAGGTCTCGCCCGGCCGGATGCCGGGAAAGCTGACGCCCGGCACGCCATCCATCTCCGCCGGCACGATCAGCCCGTGCCAGTGGATCGAACTGTCCTCATCCAACGCATTCTCGACATGCAGCCGCGCCCTTTGCCCCTCGCGCAGGCGGATCAGCGGGGCGGGGATGGCGCCGTTGATGCCGATCGCATGATGCGTCCGGCCGTCGATCGTCAGCATCTGATGCGCGATGCGCAGGTGGATGTCCTCCCCTGACAGGGTGGGAAGGGGACGCGCGATGCCGGGGGACACGGGCTGCGCCCATGCCGGGAACCA
>JAYRJH010000358.1:0-1137 GCA_041906415.1 Sphingomonas sp.
CGTCGGACTTCAACCATTGCGTGCTGAACACGGCTTCGGTGCCGCCGAGCTTGTCGATCGCGCCGGTCTGCGCGACGGCGCGGAGCAGATAGGTGTTGAAGCTTCCATAGGCGGCCTTGCCCTCGAAGCTCGCGTCCTCGCGCGTGGCGCGGCTGAACAGGTTCATGTTGCCACCGAACGTCGCCTGCCCGAGCGTGGAGGCATTGCCGGGGCCGCGATCGACGATCAGCGTCTCCACCGTGTTCGAGGGGAAGAAGGTGTTCGAATGGTGCGTCGGATCATTCGTGTCGCCGAACGGCACGCCGTCATAGGTGACGTTATATTCGCCGTCCTGGAAGCCGCGGATCTGCGCCTTGGATTCCGACAGGCCGGTGCCGTTGGCGTTGCCGTAATTGGAGACGCTGGGCGCGATCAGCGCGATCTGGTTGAAATCGGCGGTCGCGGGCAGCGAATCCTCGATGAAGGAGCGCGAGACGATCGACTGCGGCTGCGTCGTCTGGAGCGAAACGGTCACAGGCGCGATCGCGTTCGCCTTGGTGCCGGTGACGATGATGTCGGAGCCTTCGGCGATGCCGTTGTTCTGGCCGTCCGGAGCTTCGGGCGCATTCGCGGTGGCATCTGCGTTGATGGGGTCGGCAGAGGCTGGCGCGCCGGTAATCAATGTACAAGCGGTAGCGGTCGCAGCCAGCAGATGCCGGCGCGTTGAAAGCGCGAACTTCATGATGATGCCCTTTTGGCCGGAAACGGCTGGCGTGGCGCTAGATCAGGTGCGTGACCGATTCGTTGCAGTCATGTGTCAGGACGAAGATTGAGAAATTACAATCTTCATTAACCGCCCTCCGGTGCGGTCCGCGTTGAGGTGTTTATCACCTTATTATCGCACAGTTATTTTGTGTGGTCTCGGTTGTCGCAAGCATCGTGTTACTTGCGGGTGCCACGATGTCCGGCTTGCCTGCTCTTGCGTGATTTCTGCCTCCGCCGTTAGGCGACTGGTTCTCAATAGCAACGGGGATGGGCATGAACGGATTGAGGCAAGCCGGGTTGGCTATCGCACTCTCCTTAGGCTGGGTGTCACAGGCGCACGCTTCCGAGGCGGTGTTCGGATATCTTTACACCACCGATACCGCGCCCAAGGGT
>JAYRJH010000358.1:1206-3180 GCA_041906415.1 Sphingomonas sp.
GGAACAATGGGTCACGGACAGGGAAGGCCAGGCCCATGGCTATTACCACGGCATCTATCTGCGCAGCGAGTTCGAGCACGGGATCACTGATGACCTCCAGCTGTCGGTGTATGTGAACACCGCCTATATCGCCGCGCACAACAACAGCGTCGATCATCTCACCGAGGGGCTGGACATTTCCCCCGACCACAATCCCTACAAGCGTCAGGCAAGTGGGCATTTCGATGGCGTGTCGGCCGAGCTTTTGTGGCGGGTGATGAGCCCCTATACCAAGCCGTTCGGTCTGGCCTTCTACATCGAGCCTTCGATCGGTCCGCGGGAAAGCGGCCTGGAACTTCAGGCCATCGCGCAAAAGAACTTTCTTGACGATCGACTGGTCCTCGCGACGAACGTGTGGCTGGAGTTCGACAAGGAGCGCGGCACCAACCTTGGCGCGATCGCCTCGTCCGCGCCGCCGAGCTTCGCCGGAACGAAAGCGACCTATCTGGAGGAGGATGCGGGTATCTCATATCGTTTCCGCCGCAATTTTTCCGTCGGTCTCGAATTCCGCAATCACAACGAATTCGCCAATTGGTCGATAGCGGGCAAGGATCAGCAGCACACCGCCTTCTTCCTCGGGCCCAATATTCACTATGGAGGCGAACGATGGTTCGCGACCCTCGCGGTACTGCGGCAACTCGGCGCCACTGGCTTTACCGACGATCAGCGCGCGCAAATCTATCATGGGCGGCTCTATGGCAATGAGCATACGACCTGGGACGGCATCCGGTTGATCGTGGGCAGGGCGTTTTGATGCGCCGCGTCATCCTCGTATCGCTCGCGCCGGCGGCCTTGGCCGCCCCGGCGTGGGGCACGACCTATATGTCCGTCCAGCAGGCCCAGGCCGCGATGTTCCCAGGCCAGCAATTGTCGCCGGCGTTCCACGATCTGACGCCGCAGCAGGTTGCCGCGATACGCAAGGCTTCCGGCGAAAGTCCCTTGTCCAGGACGGTCAAGGCATGGCGTGCGGCTGATGGCGGCTGGTTCATCGCCGACGAGGTCGTGGGCAAGCACGAGTTCATCGCCTATGCGATCGCCCTGCAGGCGGACGGCGCCGTTCGCGGCATCGAGATAATGGATTATCGCGAAAGCTATGGCGGTCAGGTGCGCGATCCCCGGTGGCGACAGCAATTTGTCGGCAAGAAGCCGGGCCAGTCGTTGAAGCTGGGCAGCGACATCAGGAATATTTCCGGCGCGACGCTTTCCTCGAAGCACATCACCGATGGCGTGCGCCGGGTGCTGGCCACATATCAACTGGTGCTGGCGCATGGATGACGATCATGTCCGTCGGTGCCGGCCGCTCCTCGGCACCTTCGTCGAGATCGTCGCGCCCGGGGGATCGGAGGAAGCGGTCGAGGCTGCGTTCGCCCGGATCGCGCACATCCATGCGCGGATGTCGTTTCATGAAGAGACCAGCGATCTCGCGATGCTCCGGCGGGCGCCGGCGGAAACGATCGTCGCGGTCGACCCGATGACCGTCGAGGTTCTTTCGGTCGCCGCGGACCTGTTCGCGCGCAGCGACGGCCTGTTCGACGTTTCGATCGGCGCGGACCTTGCCGCCGATGGTTTCCTGCCCATGCCTTCCGGTCTCGCCCCCGGGAAGGCGATCGGGACGGCCCGCGATATCCGTGTCGTCGATGCGGGGCATGTGCGGTGCATGCGCCCGGTGCTGATCGATCTGGGCGGGATAGCCAAAGGCTTTGCCGTGGACTGCGCGGTGCAAGTGCTCTCGGAGGCGGGCATTCGCCATGCCGTCGTGAATGCGGGCGGCGACCTGCGCGTGCTGGGGGATCGCGCTGAAACCGTCTATCTTCGGGAAGTGGACGGAACGATCGCCTTCAGCCTCGTGCTCGCCGATGCGGCGCTGGCGAGCTCGGGCGATATCGGCCTGGTCCGCGCGCCCGGGGGAAAGCTCGCTAGCCCGTACCGAGGCCG
>JAYRJH010000359.1:0-3179 GCA_041906415.1 Sphingomonas sp.
CACTGCTGCGCGCCATCTTCGAGCAGACACCGGTTTCGGCGATCGTGGTCTATCTTGCCCACATGCTGCGCAATCCCGCGCAGCTGCCGCTGGTTCTGGATGGGCTGCGGCGGGTTCGCCAGGCCTTTCCCGACCGCCCACTCATCGTCGCCATGACGATGGACCCGGCGGTACGCGATGCTCTGGCGGCGATCGGCATCCCCTCCTACGACGATCCCAGCAGGGCCGTGAACGCGCTCGCGGCCGCGGCATCGCTAAGGAAGCTCGCAGAGTCGGCAAGACCACTTCCTGCTATCGACACCAGGCAGAACCGCGATTTGGCGCGCGGCGGCCGGAACGAGATGGAAACCAAGGGGCTGCTCGCCTCGGCCGGGCTGACTGTGTTGCCGGAGCGTGCCGCAACCGACCCCCAGCAGGCCGTCGAGGCGGCAGAAGCAGTCGGCTTTCCCGTCGTCGCCAAGATCCTTTCTCCCGACCTGCAGCACAAGAGCGAGATCGGCGGCGTGCTTCTGAACTTGGCGGACGCCGCCGCCGTCCGCGAAGGCTTCGTCGACTTGCTGCGACGCGCGGCGTTGCATGCACCCGGCGCGCGCATCGACGGCGTGTTGATCGCGCCAATGGCGGGCAAAGGCCTCGAGACCATTCTCGGCACCCGACGCGATCTGGTTTTTGGCCCCATGGTGATGTTCGGTCTCGGTGGCATCAATGTGGAATTGTTCGGCGATGTGGCCTTCGCCTCTGCGCCGCTTTCCGAAGAGCGGGCGGAAGATCTGATCGATCGCGTTCGGGGGGCCGCGCAGCTATTAGCAGGCTGGCGCGGCGCGCCCGCGCTCGACCGCCCCTCGCTGGTGCGGGCGTTGTGCCGACTATCGGATTTCGCGGCCGCACAGGTCGAAGATGTCGCCGGCGTTGAGGTAAATCCATTGCTCGTGCAGACCTGCGGATCCGTCGCGCTCGACGCGGTCCTCCATCTGGACGACGTGCGGTGACTGCGTTCGAAACGCTGGACTGGCGCGTTGCGGACGGCATCTGCCGGCTGACCTTCAACAGACCTGAAAAGCGCAACGCACTAGATACGGCCATGCGGCGCGAGTTCGCCGTGGCGCTGCAGGAGGCGAGGGACGATCCGGAGGTCCGCGTGCTGCTCCTGAGCGGCGCGGGGGGGAACTTCAGTGCCGGTGGCGACCTTGCGGCACTGCGCGCGGCCGCGGCCGCGGGGCCTTTAGCCATTCGTGAGCGGCTAGCCGACACGCACGCCTGGATGCTCGGACTGATCAATTTTCCGAAACCGGTGGTGGCGGCCGTGGATGGCGCGGCCTTTGGCGGCGGGCTGATGTTCGCGCTGGCCGCCGATTGCGTCATCGCGACCGATCGGGCCCGGTTCTGCTGCGTGTTCACGCGCACGGGCCTGGTGCCTGACCTGGGGGGATTCTGGCTTCTGCCGCGCGTCCTCGGCCTGCATCGCGCCAAGGATATTGCGCTGACCGGCCGAAGCTTCGGTTCCGAGGAGGCGCGGCGGATGGGATTCGTGCGCGATATCGTGGCGCCGGCAGCGCTGGAGGCGCGCGCCATCGAGGCCGCGCACGAGCTGCTTGAAGGACGCGGCGAAGCGAAGGCACGGCTGAACCACGCCTTTGACCGACCCTGGGCAGGCGCTCTCGCATGACCCGGACGCTGCGATACCAGGACTTCCAGCCCGGCCACGCGCTCGGAACGGCACGGTTCAGCCTCGACAGCTCGGCCTTGGCTGCCTGGCATGCCTTGTTTCCCGAGGACGACCTGGGCGCGGCAATGCCGCACGGAATGGCGGCGATGGTCACCATGCGCGCTTACTGCGAGATCCTGGCCAACCGCCCGTCGGGCAATATCCACGCTGCCCAGCGCTTCTGCGTACGACGCCTGCCACGCGTCGGCGAAGTTCTTCTCACCACCTTTGCATGCGCCGCTGTCCGCCTGGTGCGCGACCGCCCGCGCGTGACGTTGACTTCGCAGACGCTTAGCGATGCCGGCCCGGCCTTCGAGGGCGAGATGACAGTGGTCTGGGCATGTTGACGCCCGCAACACTGCCGGAGCGGACCATGCGCATGGATCGCGCGGCGATCCTTGCCTATGCCGCCATTACGGATGACTTCAATCCGCTGCATGTCGATGCGGCATTTGCCGCCACGACGCCGTTCGGCCGGCCGATCGCGCATGGGATGCTGTCGCTGAACCTGATCTGGCAATCCCTCCGCGCCGCCCTAGGGATGGGCGTCGCGCTGGCGCTGGACGTGCGCTTCCTGCGGCCGGTGCTGGAAGGCACCAGTGTCACCGCCGGCGGGACGCGGCGCGCCGATGGCGGCTACGACGTCTGGGTGCGCGACGAGAGTGGCGCAGCGGTCATCTTCGGCGTCGCGATGCCCCGCAATATTTCGAGGGACGGTTGATGACGGAAATGACTCTCGAACCCCACCCGGAGATCAGGGAGGCGGTGGGCCGCATCTGCGCCGGCTTCGACCTGAACTATTGGCGTCGTTGCGATGAGGAGCAGCAATTCCCGAGCGAATTCCTCGCCGCCGTGCGCGACGCCGGCTTCCTGTCGATCATCATGCCCGAGGACCTCGGCGGCAGCGGCCTTGGGATGACGGCTGCCGCGGTGATGATGCAGACCATCGCGGAGAGCGGCGCGGGCTGGACCGGCGCCAGCGCCGTGCACGCGTATATCTTCGGCCCGATGGCGATCGTGGTGCATGGGACGGCTGATCAGCGAAAGCGGATGCTGCCTGCGCTGATCAGCGGCAGGGAGAGGGCCTGCTTCGCGATTACCGAACCGACCACCGGCCTCGATACGACGCGCGTCAAGACACGCGCGGAACGTCGTGGCGACCACTATTTCATCAGCGGACAGAAGGTATGGACAACCGGGGCTATGGTGGCCGACCGTATGCTGATCATCGCGCGCACTGCGGCCATCGAGCAGACGAAACGCCCCGTGGATGGGCTCAGCCTGTTCTTTGCGAAGATCGATCGCAAGCACATGGATATTCGCCCAATCCCGAAGCACGGGCTGAACGCGATCGCATCGTGCGAGCTTTTTATCGACGAGCTGCCGGTGCCGGTCGAGGATCGTATCGGCGAGGAAGGGCGTGGCTTCCATTGCCTACTCGACAGCATCAATCCGGAGCGCATCCTTGTCGCGG
>JAYRJH010000360.1:0-1102 GCA_041906415.1 Sphingomonas sp.
GGAAGCCAGCTTCTCCGCGAACATCGCGACAAGCTCGCGCCGCATCACCTTCAGCGGGCCATAGCCGTGCGGCTGGAACAGCACGAGCAGCCGCCCCGGAAAGGCGTGGAGCGTGTCGAGCGTGGCGGCGATCTTGTCCGGGTTGTGGCCGAAATCGTCGATCACCGCGACGCCCGCCGCCTGCCCGACGAGATCGAAGCGCCGCCTGAGGCCGGTGAAGCGCTCGACGCCCGCGATCGCCTGTTCGAGCGGCACGCCCGCCGCCAGCGAGGCGCCGATCGCCGCCAGCGCGTTCGCCACATTGTGCCGCCCCGGCACCGACAGCCGCACGCGATGCCCGCGCAGGGTGAAGGCGGCCGCGAACGGTTCCTCCACGATATCCTCCGCGCGCAGGTCCGCGTCGCGGTCGATCGCGAAGCTGGTCACGCGGTCGCGCGGCAGGGCGAGCGCCAGCGTCGCGGCATCGGCATTGTCGGCGTTGACGACCGCATGGGCCGCCTTGCCGATGAAATCGCCGAACAGCCGGTTCAATTCCTCCAGCGACTTGTGATCGAGGCTGACGTTGTTCAGAACCGCCACGCGCGGGGCATAGAGCGCGATCGAGCCGTCGCTCTCGTCCACCTCGCTGACATAGGCGTCGCCCGCGCCGACGAGCGCGCTGGCGAAGGGGCGGTCGGGCGAGGCGAAGTCCTTCATCACCGCGCCGTTCATCACCGTGGGGTCGAGACCCGCCGTGGCGAGGATCGTGGCGATCATGCCGGTGACGGTCGATTTGCCCGAGGTGCCCGCCACGCCGATCGGCAGCCGGCTCGCGTTGAACAGCCGCGCGTTCAGCTCCGCGCGCGACAGGCGCGGGCAGCCGAGCCGCTCCGCCGCCACGATATCGGGCACGCTCGCCTCCACCGCCGCCGAGGCGACGACGATCTGCTCCGGCGAGGCGATGCCCGATCCGTCCTGCGGGTGGAGCGCGATGCCCATCGCCTTCAGCGCGTCGAACTTGGCCGGCACGCGCCCCTGGTCGAGCGCGCGGTCCGACCCCGCCACGATCGCCCCGCGGCCGGCGAGGATCATCGCCAGCGGCATCATGCCCGATCCGCCGATG
>JAYRJH010000360.1:1155-3170 GCA_041906415.1 Sphingomonas sp.
ACGAGGAAATAGCGGGCGTTTGCGAGGTTGCCGTTGTCCATCCCATGGCGCTATCCCGCTTTCGGGAAAGGCTCAACCGGGGGATCGACGTTGCATATCGGGATCGTTGCTCCGGCCAAGACGCTCGACCCGCTCGCCGCCGAGCGGTCGGCGGCCTTCGCCGCGATCGCCTATCCGGCGGTGGACCTCACGTTCCACCCGCAATGCTTCGAAAGCGACGGCGGCCATTTCGCCGGGCCGGACGAGCGGCGCGCGGCGGCGTTCCTGGAGTTCGCCAACGATCCGGGCTTCGACGCGATCTGGTTCGCGCGCGGCGGCTATGGCTCGAACCGCATCCTCGCGGCGGCGATGCCGCGGCTATCGGCCGCCGCGAAGGCCAAGAGCTATGTCGGCTATTCGGACATGGGCTTCCTGCTCGCCGCGCTCTACGCCCGGCGGATCGGGCGGCCGGCGCACGGGCCGATGCCGATCGATGTGATGCGCGAAGGCGGCGACCGCACGATCGCCCGCACGCTCGGCTGGCTGACAGGGGACCGGCAGGGGCTGGAGCCGGGGCTGGGCGGCAGGCCCTCGGCGGCGTTCAACCTCGCGATCCTCAACAGCCTGATCGGCACGCCGTGGCTGCCCGATCTGGCGGACCATGTGCTGCTGATCGAGGAAGTCTCCGAACCGCTCTACAATGTCGACCGGATGCTGTTCACCATGGCCAACGCGACGCAGCTGCGCGGCATCGCCGGCGTTAGGCTCGGCGCGGTGAGCGACGTGCAGGAGAACGACCCGCCGTGGAACGAGCCGCTCGACACGATGATCCGCCGCTGGTGCCGCGACATGGGCGTGCCGTTCCTCGGCCGCGCGGAGATCGGGCATACGCAAGGGAATTGCGTGGTGCCGTTCGGGGTGGGGTGAGGCTCAGCCGGCGGCGCAGCGCATCGCTGTCTGGCGCTGCCGGCGCATCGCCGCGCCGATCGCGCCTAAGCCGAGGACCATCAGCCCCCATGTCGCCGGCTCGGGCACACCGGGTGGGGTGGATGCGATCGAAATCTGGAAATCGCCGGACCAGCTCTTCCCGCTGCCATCCGAATAGGAAAAACCTTGCGGCAGATAGCTGAACGGGTCGGAGCCAGCGCCGGTGAAGCGCAGCACGAAATCGCTGGCGTTGGTCGCCACCGTTCCGACGCCTCCGGCGGTGCCGCCGACCGTCATCAGGCTGAACGGGCCGCTATAGGAATAGGAAAAGCCGGTGTTGGCGGTGGTGAGGTTGAGGCTCGACGGGCTGAAAGTCAATTTGTCCAGACTGCCCGCCGAGCTTGCCGATGGATCGAAGGTGACGGTGAACTGCCCATTGAGCGACGAAAACGGCGCGCCCGGATCGAAGATCATGGCGTAGAATTCAAAGCTGCGGGTGATGGTGGCCGCGTCGGCGACCGAAGCGCTACCCAGCAGCGCACCGGCCAAGGCGGCTGTGACGATACGTTTCATGACAGAATCTCCCGGTCTGCACCCGGAGGCTATGACACGGCAGCGCATCAGGATTGGATGAATACGACGTTAACCCTGATTTATCTCGGGGATGCGCCGTCACCCCGCGCCAGCGCCTTCAGCCGGTAGAGCGTCTCCAGCGCCTCGCGCGGGGTGAGGGCGTCCACGTCGAGGGTTTCCACCTCGCGGCGGATCGCGTCTGTCTCGTCTTGCTCCACCGGCATGGCGGCGGCGAACAGGGGTAAATCGTCCAGCCCGGCCGCCAGCCCGCCGGTCTTGGCGCGCCCGGCCTCCAGCTTCGCCAGCACCGCCTTGGCGCGCGCCACCGTCGCGGGTGGCATCCCCGCCAGCCGCGCCACCGCCAGCCCGTAGCTGCGGTCGGCGGGGCCTTCCGCCACCTCGTGCAGCAGCACCAGCTCGCCCTTCCATTCGCGCGCGCGGACATTGTGCAGGGTGAGCGCGTCGCAGCGTTCGGCGAGGCGCGTCAGCTCGTGGTAATGCGTCGCGAACAGGCAGCGGCAGCGATTGTCCTCATG
>JAYRJH010000361.1:0-3155 GCA_041906415.1 Sphingomonas sp.
CAGCACCAGCGCCGCGCCTTCGCCAAGCGCCGCGTCGAACGCCGCCGCGTCGCCCTGATCGACCAGCGAGAGCGCGAGCTGGCCGCGCTCCGCCCGCGCCTTCAGCAGCCGCATCGTGCCGCCATAGCAATCGTGCGGGGCGATCACGCGATCCCCCGCCCGCAGCCGCCCGGCGAGCAGGTCCAGCGCCGCCATCCCGCTTCCCGTGACAACCGCGCCCGCGCCGCCTTCGAGCCGCGCCAGCGCCTCGGCCAGCACGTCGCGCGTCGGGTTGCCGGCGCGGCCGTAATCATAGGCGCGCGGCTCGGCATAGCCGGCGAACTCATAGGTGCTCGACAGATAGAGCGGGGCGACCACCGCGCCGAACGCGGCATCGGTCGCCACGCCGTGCGCGGCGGCGATCGTTTCGGGGTGAAGGGTGGGGTGGTCGGTCATCGCTAGTCCTTCGTGTCGAACATGCTCAGGAAATCCTCGGTCCGGCCGATGTTGACGCGGTGGCTTTCGAGCATCGCATGGAGATCGGCGCGCAACGCGGAATCCTCCACCTCCGGAATCAGCGCTTCCAGCTTGCGCACCACCCACGCCTGCCCGCGATTGAGGAAGGCGAGCCGCGCCACCGGATCCGCGATCGCCATCGCCTTGCCGTGGAATGCGCCCGTCCGCTGCGAGGACGCGCCTTCGAGCCGCGCGACATGGCCCGACAGCATCGCGCACCAGCGCGATTCGTCCGCGCGCACGTCGCGCAGCAGATGCTCCGCCTCGGGTGAGACGGCATCCTTGATCGCATCGAGCGCGACGCGCGCGCCGGCGCGCTCCGCCTCCAGCAGTTCGTTCAGGCTGTCGATCAAGCCGTTCATGCCGCTGCTCCCGCCGCGGCGCGCAAGCCGGCGCGCACCCGGTCCATCGCCCCCGGATCGGCCTTGGAGGAGTGGACCGCATAGGCCGAATAGGAGAATACGGGACTGTCGGGCACCGGCGCCAGCCTTTTCTCCTCCAGATGGGGGCGCACCACGCTCTCCCGGAAATAACCGCTGCCGCCCGCTTCCAGCAGGTAATCGAGCGCGAGCGGGCCGTAGCTGACGGACACGACCGCCCGGGGCCGATCGGGAAAGGCCGCGTGATAGCCGGCCGCGAAATCCTCTCCCCAATCCACATCGATATGGTCCATCGGGTCCGGCGGACCATCGGCGGGCGCGGCGCGCACCAGCACCAGCTTCTCCTCGAACAGCAGCTCGGCGATCAGCCCCGGCCTGCGCGGCGCGGCATAGATCACCGCGATGTCGAGCGATCCGTTCTGCACCCGCTCCAGCAGGCGCTCCGACGTGTCGATCCGCGCGCTCACCGCGATCTCCGGACATTCGCGCCGCATCCATATGAGCCAATGGCGCAGCAGCGGATTCCACAGGCTCGGCTCCGCGCCCACCGTCACCACCGCCTCGCGCCCCGGCGGCAGCGCGACCGCGCGCCGCGCGCCCTCCCACACCTGCACCAGGGTGGTGGCGTAGCGCAGGAACTGCTCGCCCGCCGGGGTGAGCCGCGCGCCGGCCTTGTTGCGGACGAACATCGGGCGATCGAGCTGATCCTCCAGCACGCGGATGCGCGCGCTGACCGCCGTCTGCGTCAGGTTGAGGTTGGCGGCCGCGCTGACGAAGCTGCCGGTCTTCACGACCTCAAGGAACGTGCGCGCGATGCCGATATCCATACGGCAAAATCTTTCTTCTTAAACCGCAATGATATTCATTTGATTGTTAGATGCTAAAGAAGGAACCTTGCCCGCGCAAGGCGCGCGCCGGTTTGCGCCAGCGCAAATCGGATGGCGCGGAAACCTGTCAGGGACTGCCCTGTTCCATGTCCGGAAGGGATCGAACCGATGGATGATCTGGCATTCGCCCGCGCGCTCCACGTCCTCGGCGTGGTGGTGTGGATCGGCGGCGTCGCGATGGCGACGACGGTGGCGATCCCGGCCGCGCGGCGCGGCGAGCTGGGCGCGGACCGGCTGGCGGGTTTCCACGCGATCGAGCGCCGCTTCGTCTGGCAGGCGCGCGCCGCCGTCATCCTCGTCGGGCTGACCGGCTTCTACATGATCGCGAAGCTCGATCTGTGGGACCGGTTCAGGGAACCCGCCGCCTTCTGGTGGATGCACGCGATGGTCGCGTTGTGGCTGGTCTTCGCGCTGATCCTGTTCGTCGGCGAACCGCTGGTACTCGACCGCCGCTTTCCCCGATGGGTCGCGCGGCGGCCGGAGGCGGCGTTCGCATGGCTGCATCGCGTGCATGTCGCATTGCTGACGCTGGGCCTCGTCACCGTGTTCGGCGCGGTGGCGGGCAGCCACGGCTGGCCGATTTTCTAGCGCCTGCCGATCCGCGTCACGCCGGGCATCAGGGACAGGAGCGCCGGAAATTCCTCCGCCCGGCACGCCCGGCCGAAATACCAGCCCTGGAGGAAATCGCAGCCCATGCGCAGCAGCAGGTCCATCTGCGCCATCGTCTCCACGCCCTCTGCGGTGACGACCTTGCCCAGGCTGTGGGCGATATCGATCACGCCGCGCACGATCGCCTGATCCTCCTGCGACATCACCATGTTCGCCACGAAGCTGCGATCGATCTTCAGCCGGTCGATCGGCAACCGCCGCAAATGGGTGAGCGAGGCATAGCCGGTGCCGAAATCATCGAGCGCCACCTCGACCCCCGCCTCGTGCAGGCGTTGCAGGCCCTGCTCCACGCGCTTCTGGTCCAGGCCGAGGAACATCCCCTCCGTCACCTCGACGCAGAATTTCTCCGGCCCGATCCCCGTTTCGTCGACGAGCTGGAAGAAGCGATCGAGGAACACGTCCGACCGGAAATCGGAATTGGTGAGATTGATTCCCACCCGGCCCAGCGGCACGGCCATCGCGCACAGCTCGGCGATGTCGCGGAACACGCGCTCCAGCGAGAACAGCCCCAGCGCCGCGCGCGCGGCGGGATCGGCGAACCCGTCCTGAAAGGTGACGGGTGAGAGCAGGCCACGATCGGGATGGCGCCAGCGCATCAGCGCCTCATAGGATATCGGCCGATCGGGGTTGAGCGGCACGATCGGCTGGTAATGCATCTCGAACGCGTCGCGCCGCAGGCCGCGCTCGATCTCCGCGAGCAATTGCGCCTTGCGGGCGGCGACCT
>JAYRJH010000362.1:0-3144 GCA_041906415.1 Sphingomonas sp.
TGCCGGAACGGGCGTAAGCGGCGCGCACCTGCTGCGCCAGCGCATTGGTGTTGAAGCGGCTGGTGTCGATCAGCCGGTCCGCGGCGCGACGCAGGGGGGCGAGCAATTGGCGCTCCCGCTCGATCCCGTCGCGGGCGGGGCGGTCCTGCGCCAGCGGATGGCGGTGGCGCGTCTCGTCGTAGCGGCGCGCCAGCTCATCCGAATCGCAATCCAGGAACAGCACGTCGATCTTGTGCCCGCCGCGCGCGCGCAGCCGATCGACCTGCGCCACCACCTGCGCGGCGTCGAAATCGCGCGTCCGCGCCCCGATGCCGAGCGCCAGTGGTCGGGCCATATCCTCCGTTCCTTCCGGCGGCAGGGCGTTGAGCAGGCGATCGAGCAGCGAGAGCGGAAGATTGTCGACTACCTCCCAGCCCAGATCCTCCAGCGTCTTCAGCACGGTGGACTTTCCCGCGCCGGACATGCCGGTGACGAGCAGCATTTCTGGGGGCGTGTTCACTTGGAGAGCATCCGGCGCATGGCGAGTTCGATCCTGATCGGGGCCGAAGCCTCGAACGGATTGAGGGCGATAGACGGAATGGCGCGTTCGGCAAGGGAATAAGTCTCAGCGTCCGGCATCCGCTCCATCGCCGCGCCCAGCCGGACGACCAGCGCTACCGGCGCTTCGGGAAGACAAGGCATGTCGAGGATGCCGAGGCCGCGCACCTCGATCTTTCCCGCGATGGTCGCGGGCGGGCGGGCGACCAGCCTGTCCCCCGTGGTGACGAGATCGGTGTAGTCGTCCGAGACCAGCATCGCCCCGCGATCGATCAGCCGCAGGGCGAGATCGGATTTGCCCGCGCCGGAAGGGCCGACCAGCAGCACGGCGCGCCCCTCGATCGCGACGGTGGAGGCGTGGACGGTTTCCTTCACTCTCAGCCGCCGTCCGCCGGCGGCAGGCGCACGACGAAACGCGCGCCGCCCAGCCGGTCCTCTCGGCTCTGCACCTCGATCGCGCCCTGGTGCGCTTCCACGATGGTCCGCGCGATGGCGAGGCCGAGGCCGGAATGTTGGCCGAACGCCTCGCCTTGCGGACGGATCGAATGGAAGCGGCGGAAGATCGCCTCGCGCGCCTCCTCCGGCACGCCGGGGCCTTCGTCCTCCACGCGCACCTCGATCGCGCCGTCCACCCGCCGCGCGGCGATCGCGATCGTCCCGCCGTCGGGGGAGAAGGACAAGGCGTTGTCGATCAGATTCTCGAACACCCGCTCCAGCCGCGCGCCTTCCCCCGCCACGATCAGCGGCGCATTGCCGGGGCGATCGAAGCGGATGCGCACGCCGCGCTCGATCCCGCGCTCGATTCGATGGCTGACCATGCCGTCGATCATCGCGCCTATATCCACCGGCTCGAATTTCGCGCGGCTCAACTGCGCGTCGAGGCGGGAGGCTTCGGAAATGTCGCTGATGAGGCGGTCGAGCCGGTGCACGTCCTCCGCGACGATCGCCAGCAGCCGCGCCTGCAACTCCGGGTCCTTCACATGCCCAAGCCCATCCACGGCGGAGCGGAGCGAGGCGAGGGGGTTCTTCATCTCGTGCGTCACATCGGCGGCGAAGGCTTCCGTCGCGTCGATCCGCGCGCGCAGCGCGAGGCTCATGTCGGAAAGCGCGCGGGCGAGCATCCCGATTTCGTCGCCGCGATCCGGGAGGCGCGGCACCACCACCTCGCGCGCGCGCCCCAGCCGCACCCGGACAGCCGCGCGCGCCAGCCGCCTGAGCGGGCGGACGATCGTGCGCGCGAGGAACAGCGACAACAGGATCGAGACGACCGTGACCGTCAGCAGCACGAGGCTGAGCCGATAGCGTTCGACGCGCACCGTCTGCGTGATGTCGCGCGCGTTCACCGCCGTCATCACGGTGGCGCCCTCCGGCAAGGGAGCGGCGGCGGTGATTACCGGCGTCCGGTCCGGCGCGCGCCAGATGGTGGCGGAAGCGTGGGCGGTCCGGGCGATGCGCACGTCCGGCCATGCGCGCCCGTCGCTGCGCTCGCGATAGAGCGGCGCGCGGGCGGTGCCCACCACCGTGTCGATCATCGCATCCAGGAAGCGTGCTATCCGCTGGCCAAGCCCGTCCTTGTCGGGATCGAGCAACAGGAAATTTCGCGTGCCAAGCGCCCGGCTGTCCCCGGTCAGTTGCCCATCCGCCGCGTAGACGCGGATGCGCGTGCCGGTCGTGCGGGCAAGCTCGCCGATCATCGCATCGCGCTTATGGGGCGTCACGGCCTGAAGCGCGGCTGCGATCAGCCGCACCTCGCGCATCGCCTGGACGGTGCGATAATCCTCGATCCGCGCGCGATAGGAATCGAGATAGAAGAACCCGCCCGCCAGCAGCAGCAGCGCGAAGATGTTCACCGCGAGGATGCGGCGTGTCAGCGATACCCGGCCGGACCAGCGCAGCGCGAGATCGCCGCCCTCACTCTTCTGAGAAACGGTATCCGGCGCCATACAGCGTCTCTATCGCGTCGAATTCCGGGTCTACCTCGCGGAACTTCCGCCGGACGCGCTTGATGTGCGAGTCGATCGTCCGATCGTCGACGTAGATGTCGTCCTGATAGGCCGCATCCATGAGCTGGTTGCGGGTGCGCACGATGCCCGGCCGCTGGGCCAGCGTCTCGAGGATCAGGAATTCGGTGACGGTAAGCGTCACGAGCGTCCCGCCCCATGTCACGCGGTGGCGCGCCGGGTCCATGACCAGACGCCCGCGTTCCAGCGGCCCCTGCACCTCGGTTTCCCCGCCCTCCGGCGCCTGCGTCAGCTCCGTGCGGCGCAGGATGGCGCGGATGCGGGCGATCAGGAGGCGCTGGCTGAACGGCTTGGCGATGTAATCGTCCGCCCCCATCGCGAGGCCCAGCGCCTCGTCCAGCTCGTCGTCCTTGCTGGTCAGGAAGATCACCGGGATCTGGCTCTTTTCGCGCAGACGGCGGAGCAGCTCCAGCCCGTCCATGCGCGGCATCTTGATATCGAAGATGGCGAGATCGGGCGGATTGTCGATCAGCGCCTTCAGCGCCGTCTCCCCGTCCGAATAGACGCGCGTCAGGAAACCCTCGGTCTGCAATGCGATCGAGACGGAGGTCAGGATGTTCCGGTCGTCATCGACGAGCGCGATCGT
>JAYRJH010000363.1:0-3133 GCA_041906415.1 Sphingomonas sp.
CCGAGCCGGAAGTGATAGAAGACCGAAGCGACCAGCAGCAGCATCGGCACCGCCACCCATGCGGACGACATCCACGCATGGACGCTGGCGTAATCATAGGAGCCCATCCGCGCGAGCGAGATCATCAGCCACGCCATGAACAGCAGGTTGGTGCCCGCGGTCAGCTTCTGGTGCCACCAGTGGAGCGGGCCGTGATGCGCGCTGCCTAGGCCGCGCACGCGGCCGAGTTCGGTTCCCGTTCCCATCACTTCATCCCCAGATAGAGCCAGAAGCCGGTCGTCAGCAGGATCGATGCGACGAAGGTGAGGATCGCGAGCAGCCGGTTGGTCTTCAACTCGAACCCGGCGCCCGTATCCAGCAGCAGGTGGCGCAGGCCGCTCATCATATGCTGGAACAACGAAAGGGTGAGGCCGACGCCGATCACCCAGCCCAGCGGGTTCAGGTGCCCGCTCGCGTTGGTGAACACGCCCACGAAGGTGGCATAGGCGTCCGCTCCCGCCGCAAGCGCCGCGAGCCACCAGATGAACAGCAATGCGCCCACCGTCGCCATGCCGTCTCCGGTGGCGCGGTGGAGGATCGAGGCCAGCATGGCCGGGCTCCAGCGATAATGGATCTGGAGCGGGCCGCTGAAGAGGTGCGGGCTGCGCGGACGCGCGGGTTTCGAGGCCAAGGGCGTGTTTCCTGCGATGAGCCGACTATTCGGCGCGGTCTATGAGACGCCACGCGCCGCGATGCAAGCGCGGGCTGCCGGAATCGATGCTCCGGCCGCCTCCTAACCCGCCATTAACCAACATGGATTACCCCGCGCCAACCTGCATATGGAGCGCGAATCTTGCCTGACGCCCTTCCCGCCCCCGGATCGATCGCCGCCCAGGTGGATATCGCCGGCCGATTGAAGGTGTTCGACTTCGACGGCTCGCTGATCGCCGCCAGCCGCGAGGCATGGGCGGTGATCGAGCCGGAGATCCGCACGGTTTCGGCCGCTTACTGGGAGCAATGGCAGCGCTGTTTCGCCAGCGAGCGTTCGTGGCGGCCGGTGGAGAACGGGATCGACGTGGGCGTGGTCTTCCTGCGCAACCGCTTCCTCGACACCGCCGGGCTGGCGTGGATCGAGGCGATCGAGCGTTCCGTCGCCAGCGCCTATACGGCGGGGGTGTCGAAGACGGCGCTGCTCTCGATGATCGGGGCGAGCGATCGCGCCGCGCTGGACGTGCTGATGCGGCGGCTGGAGCATGGCGATCCGCGACTCGCGCGGATGATCGACACGCTGATGCGTCTTTCCACGCTGGAGTGCGAGATCACCGTCGCCATCTATTCCGCCTATCTGGAATATGCCGCGAAGGTGGCGCGGGACCGGCTGGCGGGCGAGTTCCACGACGGCATCGCCGCCACGGTGGAAAGCGCCACGTCGGAATGGGGCACGTTGCGCGATCTGGCCTCCGGCGCATCCTCCTCCACGCGCGGCGTGCTGGGCAAGGCGAGCGAGGTCGCGGCGGCGGCCGAGCAATCTGCTGTCGCGATGCGCGAGGCCGCCCTCACCTCCGCCGGGTTGATCCGCGCGATCGAGGAAGCGCGCGGGCAGGTGGAGGTGGCCGCCGGCGTCGCCAATCGCGCCAGCGCGCAGGCGGGCGAGGCGGTCGGCGTGTCGCAGATGCTTTCCGATCATGCGCAATCGATCGAATCGATCCTCGGGCTGATCCGCGATATCGCGGGGCAGACCAACCTGCTCGCGCTCAACGCCACGATCGAGGCGGCGCGCGCGGGCGATGCCGGGCGCGGCTTCGCGGTGGTGGCGCAGGAGGTGAAGAGCCTCGCCAACCAGACGGCGCGCGCCACCGACGACATCGCCGCCAAGATCGCCGCCATCCAGTCCGCCACGCGCAGCACGGTGGAAACGAACGCCAGCATCCGCGCCACGGTGGCGGAGGTGGAGGATTCGGCCAACCGCATCCGCGCGGCGATGGAGGCGCAGGCGCAGACCGTCTCGACGATCACCGCCGCCGTGGACGAAACCGCGCTCGCGGCCGATTCCATGTCCGGCACGATCGCCGCGATCCGCGAGGATACGGAAGCGGTGGCGGGCGAGATAGACGCGTTCGGCGCGGGGTTCGATTCGCTCTCCGCGTCGCTCACCGCGCTGAAGGCGAGCGCGGAGGATTTCGCGCGCAAGGTGGCGGTATAAGGGGTCCACTTGCCCGATAGCGCGGGCTGCCCGCCCCGGCTATGGCGGGCGGGATGACACGGATTCTCCTCACCGGCAGTTCACGCGGGATCGGGGCGGCCATTTTCGCCGCGCTCGACACGCCCGGCACGCGGATCGTCGGCCATGGCACGGCGAGCGGGATGGCGGCGGACTTCTCCGATCCCGATGCGCCTGCGCGGCTGTGGGACATGGCGCTTGCGCAGCTCGGCGGGATCGACGTGCTCATCAACAACGCCGGAATCTATTCCCCCAATCCGATCGGCGCCGACGACGCCGCATGGTCGGCCGCGTGGGAGCGCACCATGCGGATCAACCTCACCGCCGCCGCAGACCTCAGCCGCCGCGCGGTGCGCCACTGGCAGGCGGCGGGGACGGGCGGGCGGATCGTCAACATCGCCAGCCGCGCCGCGCATCGTGGGGACGGACCGGATTTCTGGGACTATGCCGCCGCCAAGGCCGGGATGGTCGCGCTGACCAAGACGATCGCGCGCGCCTATGCCGCAAAGGGAATCTACGCCTTCGCCGTCTGCCCCGGCTTCGTCGACACGGACATGGCGGGCGACCATATCGGCCCGGCATTGCTCGCCGAAATCCCGCTCGGCCGCGTGGCGACGCCCGACGAGGTGGCGGAGATGGCGCGCTGGCTCGCGCTCGACGCGCCCGCGTCGATGACGGGCGCGGTGCTGGACGTGAACGGAGCGAGCTATGTCCGCTGAAAGCTGGAAGATCACCCTGCCCTGCACCCGCGCCGAGGCGGAGGCGATCGACGCCGCCGACGATCTCGCCATCGACGCCGTGCTGATGACCACCGAGGAGGTGGAGGACGATGTGGAACGCTGGCGGCTCGACGCCTATCTGGAGCGCGAGCCGGATGACGCGACGCTCGCGGCCCTCGCCGCCCTCGTCCCCAGCGCCGCCAGGAAAGCGCCG
>JAYRJH010000364.1:0-2651 GCA_041906415.1 Sphingomonas sp.
AGATTTAGGGCGTAATTGATATGATAGTCGGCGCGAGGCCACGTTTTAGGCAGATCATTATCGAGGTTTGGAAGCCTCTCACGATCCTGTTCGTGTGGGACGTGGCGGTGACGGCATTCCACATGATGACCCCGATCAAGGAACCGCCTTTGCCGACGGCGCTGTTCGGCACTGCCATCGCGCTCTTCATGGGGTTTCGGACCAACGCAGCTTATGCGCGCTGGTGGGAAGCGCGAACCCTTTGGGGCGCGCTCATCAATGCGTCGCGCAGCCTGGCCAGGATCACACGCAGCCTGACCAAGGGGGAACCCGAGGGCAGTGAGACGCGGCACAACATCATCCTGCGGCAGATCGCCTTCGCGCACTCGATGCGCTGCCAGCTTCGCCGACAGTCGCCCTATGAAGACATTGCCCGGATCGCCGGAACGGACGTCGCCGATATGGCGGTCGCTCGCCTGAACCCTGCCAACGCGCTCTTGGAGGACATATCGGGCAATTACGCCGACGCGCTCGCGGAAGGTCGGATCACCGAGATCCAGCAGGCAACTGTAGAGCGCGTCCTGATCGACATCGCCAATGCGCAGGGTGGCATGGAGCGGATCAAGAACACGCCGCTGCCCAATGGCTTTCGGTTTTTCCCGAACCTCTTCACGCGCGTGTTCTGCGTGCTGCTTCCGATCGCGCTGGTCGAATCCCTGGGCCTTGCCACGCCGATCGGATCGACGCTGATCGGACTCGTCTTCCTCGCGGTGCTGAGCATCGGCGAGGATCTGACCGATCCGTTCGCCAATAGCGTCCACGATGTCCCGCTCACGGCCATGTGCCGCACGATCGAGATCGACCTTCTTCAGACGGCGGGACTACCGGCCCCTGAGCCGCTGACGCCCGATCACGGCGTGCTGTGGTGAGGGCGGTGCGCGCCTTGCGGCACCTGCCTGGCCTGACAGCCGCGCGCATCGGCGCCGTTCTGTTCGCGGGTATGGTCGTAGGGGCGTGCAACCCCGCTCCAAGCCAACCGGCCGAGCCGGCGCATGAAAAGCATCTGACGCCTCGATTGATCGCGCAGCGCATCATGTATTGCGACGATGGATCGCGCGCCGATGTCGACTTCATCGACGACGGCCTGAAGATGGGTGTCACCTGGCTGCCCAAGGGCAGAACCGAGATCCTGCACGCGCAACGGACCGGCGAAGAATTTCGCGGCGACCGGTCGCGGGCAGTCGTGGCGGGCGGGTCGATCGCCTTCACGCAGCGCGGGAAGATCCGCGTCTGTCATCGAACACCGGAGGAATCATAGGATATGCAGGCATTGCTCTACACGCTTGCGCCTGTGTTGGCGGTCGTGCTCGGCGCGATCATCGCGAGCCGCACAAAGTTAAATCCTGGCCTCGTGGCGGGGCTACAGCATCTTGCTGCCGGCGTCGTGTTCGCGGCGGCAGCGACTGAAATCCTGCCGCAGGTCAAGCATGAGGCTTCGCCCAGCGCGACGTTGATCGGCGGGGCGGCGGGCGTCGTAACGATGCTGGGTCTCAAGGCTTTCGAGGCCCGCTTCAAGGGGCCGATGGCGCTGCTCGCCGCGATCGGCATCGACATCCTGGTCGATGGCCTGGTGCTCGGCCTCGCGTTCGTCGCGGGCGAGAAGGCGGGATTTCTGCTGACGATCGCGCTGACACTCGAAGTGCTCTTCCTGGGTCTGACACTGACCAACGAGCTGGCGGAAACCTATCGCTCGCGCCTGCGCATCATCGTGATCGTCTCGGCCTTGGCGCTGCTGCTGCCGATCGGCGCGCTCGCTGCCGTTCCTGTCGCCACGCTCTCGCCGGTAATGGTCGCTGGCTTCCTGAGCTTTGGGCTGATGGCGCTGCTCTACCTCGTCACGGAAGAGCTGCTGGTTGAGGCGCACGAGAAGCCTGACACCCCGCTCATCAGCTCGATGTTCTTCGTAGGGTTCCTCGCCCTCCTGACGCTCGAGGAGATCATGGGATGAATGCGAGCAACGACAACGCGGGCACGCAGGAGCGTCGCACGCTCTGGATCGTGCTGCTGCTGAACGCAGCAATCGCAGCGGGCTTTTTCGTATCCGGCGCGTTCGCCGATTCAAGTGCGCTCATCGCCAACGGCGTCGACAATCTGTCCGACACCGCCGTTTACGCTCTCAGCCTCGTCGCGCTGACCCACGGTAAGACGTGGAAGACGCGCGCCGCGATCGCATCGGGGGTAATGCTGCTGATCTTTGCGGGCGGCATCCTGATCGATGTCGGGCGACGCTATGTGCAGGGGAGCGAGCCGATCGGACCGACCATGATGGTCATGTCGGCGATCGCCGGCGTCGTAAACTACCTCTGCCTGCGGCTGCTCCAGCGGCTCAAGGATCCGGACGTTAACCTACGGGCCGCCACCACCTTCAGCTTCAATGACTTCATTTCCAATGGCGGCATCCTGATCGCGGGCGTGCTGGTGCTGTGGCTGGGCACCAACTGGCCGGACCTTCTGGTCGGCTTCGCTACCGCCATCATCGCCATCAAGGGCGGTGTCGAAATCCTGCGCGACGCGCGCGCCGAAACCAAGAAAAGCGAAAGGAGGTCGTCATGAACGACAAGCTCGAACTCGATATTCCAGTATTGTTGCCGGACCTTCCTGACGCGGCCGAC
>JAYRJH010000364.1:2661-3111 GCA_041906415.1 Sphingomonas sp.
GATCTGCCTCGATGGCGACACGCCGGCGGCCCTGTGCATCCATTTCGACGCCGCCAAGCTACCGCTGCCGCGATTGCGTGAAATGGTGCGGGCCGCAGGTGCCGAAATCACTGAACGCTACGGTCATGCGATCTGGCAGGTGACGGGGATCAGTCACGAACGGCGGGCGCGCACGGTCAGCGATGCGCTATGCGCGTTGCCCGGGGTGGTACAGGCAAGCGCCAGCACCAGCGGGTCGGTCCGGGTCGAATATGATCGCCGAGAGACCACAGAAGAGGAAGTGCGCGCTGCTCTTCGCAAGCTGAAGGTGAGGGTTGGCAAGCGGGTCGCCGCCGATGACCATGCCGGCCACGACCACGGCCCCGGGGGCCACGACGCGGGCGAAGAGAAGCACGGCCCCGGCGATGGTCACGACCATAGCCACGCCGAATTTCTCGGCCCCAATACCGA
>JAYRJH010000365.1:0-3101 GCA_041906415.1 Sphingomonas sp.
CGCCGTCGGCAAGGGCAGGGCTTCGACAAGCCCAGCCCGAACGGCGTTGAGTTCAAGGATTTACCAGATGCCCAAGGTATTAATCAGTGACAAGATGGACCCCAAGGCCGCGCAGATCTTCCGCGAGCGTGGCGTTGAAGTGGACGAGATCACCGGCAAGACGCCGGAGGAGTTGAAGGCGATCATCGGCCAGTATGACGGGCTCGCGATCCGCTCCTCGACCAAGGTGACGAAGGACATCCTCGACGCCGCGACCAATCTGAAGGTGGTCGGCCGCGCCGGGATCGGGGTCGATAACGTCGATATTCCCGCCGCTTCCGCCAAGGGCGTGGTGGTGATGAACACCCCGTTCGGCAATTCGATCACCACCGCCGAACATGCCATCGCGCTGATGTTCGCGCTCGCCCGCCAGTTGCCGGAGGCGGACGCCTCCACGCAGGCCGGCAAGTGGGAGAAGAACCGCTTCATGGGCGTCGAACTGACGGCCAAGACCTTGGGCCTGATCGGCGCGGGCAATATCGGATCGATCGTCGCCGATCGCGCGCACGGCCTGAAGATGAAGGTGGTCGCCTACGATCCGTTCCTCACGCCCGAACGCGCGCTGGAGATGGGCGTGGAGAAGGTGACGCTGGACGAATTGCTCGCCCGCGCCGACTTCATCACGCTCCACACGCCGCTGACCGACCAGACGCGCAACATCCTGTCGGCAGAGAATCTCGCGAAGACGAAGCAGGGCGTGCGCATCATCAACTGCGCGCGCGGCGGGCTGATCGACGAGGCGGCGCTGAAGGAGGGGCTGGATTCGGGCCATATCGCGGGCGCGGCGCTGGACGTGTTCGTCACCGAGCCGGCGAAGGAAAGCCCGCTGTTCGGCACGCCCAACTTCATCTCCACCCCGCATCTGGGCGCGTCCACCACGGAAGCGCAGGTGAATGTCGCGATCCAGGTCGCGGAGCAGATGGCGGACTATCTGGTGACGGGCGGCGTGACCAACGCGCTCAACGTGCCCAGCCTGTCGGCGGAGGAAGCGCCCAAGCTCAAGCCTTATATGGCGCTGGCGGAGAAGCTCGGCAGCCTCGTGGGCCAGCTTTCGCACGGGGTGATCCCGCGCATCTCGATCCATGCCGAAGGCGCTGCGGCGGAGCTGAACCCCAAGCCGATCGTCTCGGCGGTGCTGGCCGGTTTCCTGCGCACGCAGACCGATACGGTGAACATGGTCAACGCGCCCTTCCTCGCGAAGGAACGCGGCATCGAGGTGCGTGAGATACGCACCGAGCGCGAGGGCGATTACCACACGCTGATCCGCGTCTCGGTGAAGACGGATGCGGGCGAGCGTTCGGTGGCAGGCACGCTGTTCGGCGACGCCGCGCCGCGTCTGGTCGAACTGTTCGGCATCAAGGTGGAGGCCGATCTCGCCGGCCATATGCTCTATGTGGTGAACGAGGACGCGCCGGGCTTCATCGGCCGCATCGGCACCCTGCTGGGCGAGGCGAACGTGAACATCGGCACCTTCCACCTCGGTCGCCGGCAGGCCGGCGGCGAGGCGGTGCTGCTGCTCTCGGTCGATGACGAGGTGAGCGGCGAACTGCTGGGCAAGGTGAAGGCGCTGCCGGGCGTGAAGACCGCGATGGGGCTGGCGTTCTGAGACAAGGGCGGGGAGAGGAAAAACTCTCCCCGTTCAGTCCGGGCGGTCCTTCGCGGAGGTTGACGCCGCTTTGCAGAACGACGAAGCGCGCGAATAGAGATCAGGACTGGCCAGATGACCGCATTGCTCCCCGAAGGTTTCCGCGACACGCTTCCCCCCTTCGCCGATGCGGCGGCGGCGGTGGAAGCGCGGGCGCTCGCGGCCGCCGCGAGCCATGGCTATGAGCGCGCCGATCCGCCGCTCGCCGAGTTCGCCGAAGGGCTGGGGTCGCGGCTGAAGGACGGCGGCTTGCGCAACGCGGTGCGCTTCGTCGATCCGGTGTCGCAGCGCACGATGGCGATCCGGCCGGACCTCACCGCACAGATCGCGCGCATCGCCGCCACCCGCATGGCGCATCACCCGCGTCCGGTGCGGCTGAGCTATGCCGGGCCGGTGCTCAAGCTGCGCGGCGACGCGCTCAACCCGGCACGCGAGGCGCGGCAGATCGGGGCGGAGCTGATCGGCCTCGATTCGGTCGCGGCGGCGCGCGAGGTGGTGACGGTCGCGGTCGATGCGCTGGAGGCGGCGGGAGCGAGCGGCATCTCGATCGACTTCACGCTTCCCGATCTGGTCGATGCGATGGCGGCGGCGCTGCCGGTGGCCGATGTCGATGCCCTGCGCGAGCGGCTGGACGCCAAGGACGCGGGCGGCGTGGCCGCGCTCGCGCCCGATTACCTGCCGCTGATCGCCGCCGCGGGGCCTTTCCCCGATGCGCTGGAGCGGCTGCGCGCCTTCGACGCGCATGGCATCCTCGCCTCGCGCATCACCGGGCTGGGGGAGATCGTCGATTCGCTGGGCGACCGCGTGCAGCTCACGCTCGATCCGACCGAACGGCACGGGTTCGAATATCAGACGTGGCTCGGCTTCTCGCTGTTCGTGAAGGGCGTCGATCGCGAGGTCGGGCGTGGCGGCACCTATCGCATCGTGCGCGAGGACGGCGCGGAGGAGATGGCGACCGGCTTCTCGCTCTACGCCGATGCGCTGGTCGGCGCGGTGGCGCCGGAGCGGCGGCGGCTGTTCCTGCCTTACGGGACGTCCGCCACGGAGGGCGCGCGGATGCGTGCCGTCGGCTGGGTGACGGTCGCCGCGCTGGAGGCGCAGGACACGCCGGAGGCGCAGCTCTGCACCCATATCCTCGATCTGGGCGAGGCGCGGCCGCTGGGCGGTTGACAGCCCGCGTCGCGCGCGGCTACCGGCGCGGCGAAAATCTGCAAACGTCCCAGCGCCGAGTCCTGTCGAAGGGCGCGCGGACCATCCCCGGCAGGGGGAGTCTTGTATCCATGGCGAACGTAGCAGTCATCGGCGCGCAATGGGGCGACGAGGGCAAGGGCAAGATCGTCGACTGGCTGGCCGAACGCGCCGACATGGTGGTGCGCTTCCAGGGCGGGCATAACGCCGGCCACACGCTCGTCGTGGG
>JAYRJH010000366.1:0-3099 GCA_041906415.1 Sphingomonas sp.
TCGCCGATCTCCGCCACCATCGCCGCCGCGCCGGCCGTGTCCGGATAGGCGAGCGGCTGGATGTCGTGCGCCTTCAGCCAGTGGCGGCACTGGCCGAGCGCCTGCGGGTGGCTCATCGCCTCGCGCACGTCGTCGCGCGCGCCGGTGCCCATCAGCGCATAGCGGATCGGCAGGAAATGCTCGCCGGTGATAACCAGCCCCGATTCGGGCAGCAGGAAGTGAATGTCCGCCACGCGGCCGTGCAGCGAATTCTCGATCGGGATCATCGCGCAATCCGCGCGGCCTTCCTTCACCGCGTCGATCGCATCCTCGAAGGAGAAGCAGGGGAGGGGGAGGCCATCCGGAAAGGCTTCCTTCACCGCGACATGGCTGTTGGCGCCCGGCGCGCCCTGGAAGGAAACCGCGCGCTCCGGCTCGGCGGCGGCGGCGGCGGCCATAGCGGCGACGATCGGGCGGGCGGGGGCGGCGAAATTCTCCATGATGGGGCCGGGCGTTAGCGCGAGTTTTCACAAGACGCAAAGCGCGGCTTGCGGTCGCCCGGCGGCTTTCCTATGGGGTTTGAGATAAAATTTCAGGGGCGGTTTCACGATATGGACGATCGAAACAACACCATTGCGGGGTGGGTGCTTGCGGCCTGTGGCGCTGCGTTGGGGTTGTCGATCGTGGGCGGGATGATTTTCCATTCCGGCCATGTCGAGAAATTCGGCTATCCGGTGGAGGCTGGCGACGATGCCGGCGCGGGCGGCGCGGCCGCCGCGGTGCCGATCGCGGCGCTGCTGCCGAAGGCGGATGCCGCCAAGGGCGCGGAAGTGTTCAAGAAATGCGCCGCCTGCCACACGATCAACCAGGGCGGCGCGAACGGCGTCGGCCCGAACCTCTATGCCACGCTGGGCGAGGAAGTCGCGCAGGGCAAGGGCGGCTTCGCTTTCTCCGATGCGCTCAAGAGCATCGGCGGCAAGTGGGATTTCGACAAGATGAACGCGTGGCTCACCAGCCCGCGCAAGTTCGCCAACGGCACGAAGATGACCTTCGCCGGCCTTTCGAACCCGCAGGATCGCGCAGACGTGATTCTCTATCTGAATCAGCAGGGCTCGAACCTGCCGCTCCCCCCGCCGCCCGCCGCCGATGCGGCGGCGGCAAAGGACGGCAAGGATGCAGCCCCCGCCGCCAATGCGGCGGCTCCGGCCGAAGCTGCCGCGGCCTCCGCCAACGCGGCTGCGCCGGCGGCTGAGCCAGCGAAGAAATAAGTCTCCGCTTCAGGAGCGCAAAAAAAAGCCGGCCGGGGTACTCCGGCCGGCTTTTTTTTGTCTCGCGGACGCGTCAGATCCTGGGCGGCTGCTCCTGGTAGAATTGCTGGACGACCTGCCAGCCTTCCGCCGCGCTTTCGACGTAGGTGAAGATGTCGAGATCACGTTCGGAGATCACGCCTTCCTCCACCAGAGCCTCGAAATTCACCACGCGCTCCCAGAATTCGCGGCCGAACAGCAGCACGGGGATCGGCGCGATCTTGCCTGTCTGGATCAGCGTCAGCAGTTCGAACAATTCGTCGAACGTGCCGAACCCGCCGGGGAAGGCGGCCAGCGCGCGCGCGTGGAGCAGGAAGTGCATCTTCCTGAGCGCGAAATAGTGGAACTGCATCGACAGGCTGGGCGTCACATAGGGGTTCGGCGCCTGCTCGTGCGGGAGCACGATGTTGAGGCCGATCGAATCGGCGTGCACGTCCGTCGCGCCGCGATTCGCCGCCTCCATGATCGAGGGGCCGCCGCCCGAACAGACCACGAAATGCCGCCGCCCCGATTCGTCGCGCGGGAAATTGCTGGCGAGCCGCGCAAGCTCGCGCGCCATCTCGTAATATTGGGCCTTGGCGACCAGCCGTTCGGCGATGCGGCGGCTGCGATCATCGGTGGCGGCGTTGAGCAGGGCCTGCGCCTTCTCCGGCTCAGGGATGCGCGCCGATCCGTAGAAGACGAAGGTGGAGCCGATATGCGCCTCGTCGATCAGGAGCTGCGGCTTGAGCAGCTCGAGCTGGAAGCGGACGGGGCGCAGATCCTCGCGCAGCAGGAAATCCATGTCCTGGAAGGCGAGGCGATAGGCCGGGTTTTCGGTCTGCGGGGTGGAGATGCCGGTCTTGGCGGTTTCGGCATCCTGCTTCGCACGCGGGAAGACGCGGCTGGGAACGCGGGTTTCTGTCATTGCACGCGATCTAGGGCCCAAACCCAATTAGGGCAATGCCGTGATCGCCCGGAGAAGCCCGCTGGCAAGGAGCGCAGCGCAGTCGCGTAGCAGTAGCTACGCGCAAGCAAGCGACGCTGTCCAGCGGGCTTCTCCGGGCGACCCCTGCGGGGCGGGCGTCTTTTGGCGTCATGCGGCGTCGCGCGTCGGTCACGATGCTTGAGCATCGCTCCCTCCCTGCTCCTTGCCTGACGCCAAAATCCGCTCCGTCACGGCATCGCCCTAACTGGGTTTAGGCCCTATCGGCAAAAACTTGCGCGGTCATCCTCCAGATGCAGGTGATTCTGGTGCGCGGCATTGTAATCGGGCGACAGTACGGTGCCGAAGCGCCTGCAGGCCGATTGATGGACGACGCGCAGGAACCGGCGCACCTGCGGATCGGGCGAGTTCCAGTCGTTCAGGATCGTGATTCGCCGGCCGTCCTTCAGCACGAAGCCGCCGACATCGATGGCATTGGCGATGGCGTGGCCGGATCGCCGCCCGGTGCCCGCGACGTTGCGGCAGGAATAGCTCCCCATCGAATCGATTCGCGCCAGCTCGCTGCCCAATATCTGATAGGCCGCCGGGCCGACGGCGTTGCGCGCCCATGCCGCATAGGTGCGCGCCTCCCCGCAGCGCACCGCGCCGAGATTGGTGGTCGGCACGCCGATGTCGAGCAGTTTCACCGTACCGAGGATCGCGCAGCCCGGTCCGAACTGACGATCGGCCAGCGGCTCGTATTCGACCCCGAGCGTGCGCAGATCCGACAGGCATTGCGCCGTCTCGCGCGCTGAAGGGCCTTCGATTCGCGCAAAACCGGGGCCGCTGCCGGGGTGTTCGGGCCTGCCGCAGCCTGAAAGCGCCAGCGCGGCCAGCGACACGATAGCC
>JAYRJH010000005.1:0-22078 GCA_041906415.1 Sphingomonas sp.
CGGCCAGGCATCGGCCGATCCGACATCCGTGCCCGCGATCGGCACGGTCCAGTCGGGTTTCGACGATTTCGGGCCGGCGGTGCAGGCGCTCACCTTGCCCTCCGGCCGCGTGGTGCATTTCACCGACACCGGCGAGACGGGCGGCCGCACCGTGCTGTTCATCGGCGGCACCGGCACCAGCGCGCGGGCGGCCGGGATGACCGATTTCCTCAAGACCCTGCGCCAGCAACTCAAACTGCGCTTCATCGTGGTGGAGCGCAACGGCTTCGGCGACACGGCGTTCAAGCCGGACTGGGGCTATGCCGATTATGCGGGCGAGGTGCGCGCGGTGCTCGATCATCTCGGCGTCCGCCGCTTCGCCGGCGTCGCCATCTCCGGCGGCGGGCCGTATATGGCGGCCGTGGCGGGTGCGATGCCGGAGCGCGTGATCTCGCTCCACATGCTCGCCACGGCAGCGACCGCGCAAGGCGCGGCGCGCTGCAAGGTGACGCTGGATCAGGCGGGCAAGGCGGTGGCGGGATCGGTGCAGAATCCGCAAAGCTGGTGGGCTTTCCCCGCGAACAGCCCGACGCACCGCATCCCTGGCTTCGCCGACCGCGCCTATGAGGAGGGCGCGCGCACCTTCTTCATCCGCGGCCAGATGGGCGATCCCACGCCGGAAGCGGCGGAGATGCTGCGCTATTGCGGCCCCGCGCCGGACGTGTCGAAGGTGACGGCGCCCGTGCACATCTACCAGGGCGGCGCGGACCCGCAGGTGACGATCGACCAGGCCGAATATTGGCGCGGCCATTTTCCCAATGTCGCCTCCTTCCGCGTCTTTCCCGGCGAGGGGCATGACGTGCAATATCGCCACTGGGATCAGGTGCTGATCGAGCTTGCCGGCTTCACGGACCAGACGATCCTGTGCGACGGCGGCGCGACGCGCGTGGTGCCGACGAAGGAGGCGGACGCCTTGATCGCGAAAGGCGCGACGCTGGGAATCTGCGCCTGGACGAAGCGGTAAGCCACCAGCCCCCTCCTTGGGGGAAGGGGCCTTGGAAGCCTATATCCGCCGTTGCGGGATCGCCGCCACCAGCGGCTCATGCCCCCAATGCGCCAGCAGCGCCCGGAGCGCCTCGCCCGCCAACCCCACGGTCGCGGTGTTGCGCAGCGGATGGACGTTGAGCCGCTCCGCCTCCGCCAGATCGGCGTCGATCACCACCCGCACCCGCCCCTCGCGATCGTTGATCGCAGCAAGCGGCGTCACCGATCCGGGTGCGACGCCCAGCAGCGCCTCCATATCCTCCGCCTTGCCGAAGCTCAGCTTCTTTGCGCCGATCGCGCCCGCCAGCGCCTTCAGGTCGACGCGCTTCGCATGATCGACCGTCACCAGCCAGAACGCGCCGGCCGCGTCTTTCAGGAACAGGTTCTTGGTATGCGCGCCGGGCAGCGCGTCGTGGATCGCCGTGCTTTCCTCCACCGTGAACACCGCCGGATGCTCCAGCGGATCCCACGCCAGGCCATGATCGGCGAAAGCCGCCCGCAGCAATTCCTCGCTCATTTGAACACCACCGTCCGCTGCCCGTTGAGCATCACGCGATGTTCGCAATGCGCCTTCACCGCACGGGTCAGCACGCGGCTTTCGGTCTCCTGCCCCTGTGCGATCAGATCCTCCACCGTGTCGGCGTGATCGACCATCGACACGTCCTGCGCGATGATCGGGCCTTCATCCAGATCGGGCGTGACGTAATGCGCCGTCGCGCCGACCATCTTCACCCCGCGCTCCCACGCGCGATGATAGGGCCGGGCGCCCTTGAAGGCGGGCAGGGAGCTGTGGTGGATGTTGATGACCCGCCCCTCCAGCGCGCGGCAGGCGGCGTCGGACAGCACCTGCATGTATCGCGCGAGGATGATGAGATCGACGCGCTGCTCCGCGATCAGCGCGAGCAGCCTCTCCTCCTGCGCCCCCTTGGTCTCCGGCGTGATCGGCATGCAATGGTAAGGTATGTCCTCATGCTCCACGCGCCGCCGCCAGATTTCGTGGTTGGAGACGACGGACGTCACCTCCATCGGAAGATAGCCCGTCGCGGTGCGGTAGAGCAGGTCGTTGAGGCAATGCCCGCCGCGGCTGACCATCACCAGCGCGCGCTGCTTCACCGCCAGATCATGCACCCGCCATGCGAGGTCGAAGGCGGCCGCGACCGGCAGGAAGCCGCGCCCGAAGCTTTCGGTCGTCATCCCCGCCGGCCCGGCGAAGGTGACGCGCATGAAGAAGCGGCCGCGTTCCGCATCGCCGAACTGCGCGCTGTCGACGATGTTGCAATCCTGCGACGCGATCGAATTGGCGACCGCCGCGACGATCCCCTTGCGGTCGACACACGACACCAGCAGCACGAAATCGGGCTTCGCCATCGCCACTCCACCTTCCTCGAGCGCGCATCTAGGCAAAAGGGCCGAAGCGGGAAAGAAGATTGGCTTCTCATAAGAAGATGTAATATGAAATTTCAGGTGAGTTGATCGCGGAATGACCGATGCGCCTGCCTGCCGAGTTCGATCTCCATGCGCTGGAAGTGTTCGTGCTCACCGTCGAGCTGGGTGGGATGACCGCCAGCGCGCAGCAGCTCCGCATCACGCAATCGGCTGTGTCGCAGACCATCACCCGGCTTGAGCAGGGGATCGGCACGCCGCTGTTCGATCGATCGCTCAGGCCGCTGGGCATCACGCCCGCCGGCCGCGCGCTCTATGAGCGCGCGCGCGGGCTCCTCTCCGCCGCGAGGCGCGTGGTGGACGAGGTGCGGGAGGGCGCGCACCAGCCGATCGACCAGATCACGATCGGCATGTCGGAGACGTTCGCCACCCTGCTCACCGCGCCCTTGCTCCATCGTCTGGGCGAGCGGGTGGCGCGCTGGCGGATGCGATCGGGCATCTCGCTCAACCAGCAGCAGGATTTCCTCGCGCGGCGCTGCGACATGCTGGTGACGGGCAGCAACACGCTGGAGAAACATCCGGGCATCGAACATCACGACGTGGCGGAGGACCCTTTCGTATTGGTCTTCCCGGCCGATTACGACGGCCCGCCCGACCCCGGCGAGGCGGCCGGGCGGCTGCCGTTCGTGCGCTATTCGCTCGACACCGGCATGGGCCAAAGGATCGAGAGCCAGCTTACCCGCATGAAGCTGGCGCTGCCCAATGTGATCGAGGTGGACATCATCCACCAGCAGCTCACCACCGTGGCGCTTGGCATCGGATGGAGCATCACCTCATTGCTGTGCCTCGCGGCGATGCCGTCGCTGATGTCGCGCCTCAGGATCGAGCCGCTGCCCCGCGCGCGTTTCTCCCGCCGCATCCAGGTGGTGGCGCGCGCCGGAGAGCTTGGCGATCTTGCCGCGCAGACGGCCGATCTGGCGCGCGAGGTGATCCGCGAGCGCGCGCTGCCGCCGATATTGGCGCAACTGCACTGGGCTGACTGACCGCTTAGCTCTCCGCGATGGCGACGGCGAACGCATGCCACAGCCAAGGCGCGAAGCTGCGCCACACCTCGACGCGGAAGCGCGTTTCGTCCTCGCGGAACAGGACGACCTCGACCGTCTCAAACACGGTGCGCGTCGCGCGGCCGACAGCGAAAAGCTCGAGATCGAGCGGACAGCCGCTGGCGATCGCCGCCGCCGCGCCGCGCCCCTCCAGCACGAAGCCGAGCCCGCGATCGGACACGTCCACCACGCTCACAGCCTGCCCCTCGCCGAGCGGCAACGTCTCGCCCGCCGGCAGCACGGCGAGCCATTCGTCCGGGCCGAGGCAGGCGATGCCGCCCGCCATCTCGCCGATCCGCGCCGGAAGCGGACGGCCGACCAGCGCCGACAGCATCGCCGCATCGCGCGCGCGCAACGAATAGCGCGCGGCCGGCGGCGCGAGCGAAAGGCGCACGTCGCGCCCGATCAGCGGCTCCGCACCCACCGCGAGATCGGTGGCGGCAATGGCGAGCGGCGCGATCTCAATCATTCAGCCGGCTCCCTTCGCCATCGTAGAAGACGGTCGGGCAGACGGTCGCGCGGATCGTCCGGCCCGGCATCGGCACATGAAGCGCCTCGCCCATGAGCGCCCGCCCGTCCCGCACCAGCGCCAGCGCCATCGAGCGGCCGAGCGTCGCGCTCCAATAGGAGGAGGTGACGTGGCCGATCATCGTCATCGGCACCGGCTGCGCGGGATCGGCGACGATCTGCGCGCCTTCCTCCAGCACTTCCGCCGGATCGTCGGTGAGCAGGCCGACGAGCTGCTTGCGCCCGCCCGCCACCATGTCCGGCCGCGCGAGGGAACGCTTGCCGACGAAATCGCGCTTCTTCTTGCCGATCGCCCAGTCCATGCCGGCGTCGCCGGGCGTCACCGTGCCGTCTGTATCCTGCCCGACGATGATGAAGCCCTTTTCCGCGCGCAGGACGTGCATCGTCTCGGTGCCATAAGGCGTGATGGCGAAGCGTTGCCCTGACGCGTGGATCGCTTCCCACACCGCGCGCGCATGGCGGGCGGGGACGTTGACCTCGAAGCCCAGCTCCCCGGTGAAGCTCACCCGGAACAGCCGCGTCGGCACGCCGCGGATCCGCCCCTCACGCACCGCCATGTGCGGGAAGGCGTCGGGCGACAGGTCGATCCCCTCCACCAGCGGCGCGATCACGTCGCGCGCGCGCGGGCCCTGCACAGCGATCACCGCCCAATGCTCGGTCGTGCTGGTCAGCCAGACGTTCAGGTCGGGCCATTCGGTCTGGAGGTAATCCTCCATCATCGCCAGCACGCGCGCCGCGCCGCCGGTGGTGGTGGTGACGTGGAAGCGGTCGTCCGCCATTCGCCCCGCCACGCCGTCGTCGGTGATGAACCCGTCCTCGCGCAGCAGCAGCCCGTAGCGGCAGCGGCCGGGCGCGAGCGACTTCCACGGGTTGGTATACATGCGGTTGAGGAATTCCGCCGCATCTGGCCCGACCACCTCGATCTTGCCGAGCGTCGAGGCGTCGAACATGCCGACGCTCTCGCGCACCGCGCGGCATTCGCGCGCCACCGCCGCGCGCATGTCCTCGCCGGCGTGCGGGAAATAGCGCGCGCGCCGCCATTGCGCGACATTCTCGAACACCGCGCCATGTTCCGCCGCCCAGCCGTCGATCGCCGTCTTGCGCACGGGCTGGAACAGAGCATCCTTGTGATGCCCCATCAGCGCGCCGAAGGTCTGCGGCGTATAGGGCGGGCGGAAGGTGGTGAGGCCGACCTGCACAACCGGCCGCGCCAGCGCTTCCGAGGCGATGCGCAGGCCGTTCAGGTTCGATGTCTTCCCCTGATCGGTCGCCATGCCGTTGGTGGTGTAGCGCTTGATATGCTCGATCGAGCGATAGCCCTCGCGCACCGCCAGTTCGATATCGCGCGACTTCACGTCGTTCTGGTAATCGACGAACGCCTTCCGCCGATGCGCGGGCTTCGCGCAAGGCAGCGCCGACACCGCGACGCCGCCGCCGAAATCCCAGTCGCCGCCGCACGCACCGACGCAGCACACCTGCTCGATCGCGGCATCGGGGAGATAGGCCCCCCAGGCCTCGTCCCAGCGCAGGGTGCCGCGCGCGTGGCTCCACAGGTGGACAGAGGGCGTCCAGCCGCCCGCCATCAGCAGCGCGTCGCAGGTGATCCGCCTTGCCGCGCCAGTGCCGCCGGGCGCGATCTCCACGCCGCGCACCGCGAGGCGGCCGCGCACGCCCGTCACCGCATGGCCGGTGTGGCAGACAATCCCAGCCGCCTCCGCCGCCGTCAGCAGCCGCGAATCCACCGCCTCGCGCAAATCCACGATCGCCGCGACCGTCACGCCCGCCGCCGCCAGCGCGAGCGCGTCGCGCCAGCCGCTATCATGCGTCGCCATCACAACGACACGCCGCCCGACCGCGACGCCGTAGCGCAGCGCCAGCGTCAGCGCGGCGCTCGCCAGCATCACGCCGGGCACGTCGTTGCCGTCGAATACCAAAGGCCGCTCGATCGCGCCCTGCGCCAGCACCACCTCGCCCGCGCGGATGCGCCAGAGCTTCTCGCGCGCGCCGCTCGCTTCGGCCGGGGGAAGATGGTCAGTCAGCCGCTCGACCGCGCCAATGAAATTCTGGTGGTAGAAGCCGAACGCCGTGGTCCGCGCCAGCACGCGGACATTGGCGAGCGCCGCGAGCTTCGCCCGGCTCTCCGCCAGCCACGTCCATTGCGCCGGGTCGGCGAGCGCGCCGCCGCCGAGTTCCTCCTGCTCGTCGATCAGGATCACCCGCCCGCCGCGCCCGCCCGCCTCCAGGGCCGCCGCGATGCCGGCCGGGCCGCCGCCGATCACCAACGTCTCGCAATGCGCATAGGTGGCCGCGTAGTGATCGGGATCGCGTGCCTTCGGGCTTTCGCCCAGCCCGGCCATGCGGCGGATCGCGGGTTCATAGACCTTCTCCCACGCCGAGCGCGGCCACATGAAGGTCTTGTTGTAGAAGCCCGCCGGGAAGAACGCCCCCAGACGGTCGTTCACCGCGCCGAGATCGAAGCGCAGCGAGGGATAACGGTTCTGGCTCGACGCGATCAACCCGTCGTGCAGCGCCACGGAGGGCGCGCGCAGGTTAGGCGTCACGCGCCCCGGCCCGCGATCCACCGTCACCAGTGCGTTCGGCTCTTCCACGCCCGTCGCCAGCAACCCGCGCGGCCGGTGATATTTGAACGAGCGCCCGAACACGGTGACGCCGCTAGCCACCAAGGCGGAAGCGAGCGTGTCGCCCGCGAAGCCCTGATAGTCCTTCCCGTCGAAGCGGAAGCGGATCGGCGCATTCCGGTCGATGCGCCCGCCGGCGGGCAGCCGATATCCGCTCACGCCCGCGCCTCGCCCGCCTTGTAGGTCGTCTCGAAACGGTCGGTCACCGTGTCGCGCACCGCGTTGAAGAAACGGCCGCAGCCGTGCGTGTGCCGCCAGCGCTCATGATGCCGCCCACGCGGGTTCGCGCGCAGGTAGAGATAAGCTTCCCACTCCGCATCGCCCAGCGCCGACGGGTCGGGCGGGCGGGCGATATGCGCCTCGCCGCCATAGACGAACTCCACCTCGGCGCGGTCCTCGTCGCAATAGGGGCAATGGATCAGCAGCATCGTCCCGCTCCCCTCAATGCGCGACGGCCGCCGCGGCGGCCTCGTCGATCAGGCGGCCGTTGCGGAAACGGTCGAGGTTGAACGGCGCGTTGATCGGGTGCGGCGCGTCATGCGCCATCGTATAGGCGAGCAGGTCGCCCGCCCCCGGCGTCGCCTTGAACCCGCCGGTCCCCCAGCCGCAATTGACGTAAAGCCCCGGCACCGGCGTCCTGCCGAGGATCGGCGAGCGATCCGGCGTCACGTCGACGATCCCGCCCCAGCTCCTGAGCATCCGCATCCGCGAGAAGATCGGGAAGATCTCGCAGATCGCCGCCAGGGTATGCTCGATGATGTGCAGCGCGCCGCGCTGCGAATAGCTGGTATATTGATCGGTCCCCGCGCCGATCACCAGCTCGCCCTTGTCGGACTGGCTGATATAGGCGTGCACCGTGTTCGACATGACGACGCACGGGAAGACCGGCTTCACCGGCTCCGACACCAGAGCCTGCAGCGGATAGCTTTCCAGCGGGAAATCCAGCCCCGCCATCCGCATCACCAGCGAGCTGCTGCCCGCCGCCGACACGCCCACCTTCCGCGCCGCGATGAAGCCGCGCTCCGTCTCCACGCCCTGCACCGCGCCGTCCGGCCCGCGCCGGATGCCGGTGACGGCGCAATTCTGGATGACGTCCACCCCCAGCGCCGCCGCCGCGCGGGCATAACCCCATGCCACGCTGTCGTGCCGCGCCGTGCCCCCGCGCCGCTGGAGCGCGCCGCCCAGCACCGGATGGCGCGCGTCGGGCGAGATATCGAGCGGCGGGCAATATTCCCTGCATTCCTCCGCCGTGAGCCATTCATTGTCCACGCCGTTCAGCCGGTTGGCGTGGATGTGGCGTTTGAAACTCTGCACGTCATGCACGTTATGCGCGAGCATCAGCACGCCGCGCTTCGAATACATGACGTTGAAATTCAGCTCCTGGCTCAAGCCGTCCCACAATTTGACGGCATGGTCGTAGAGATGCGCGCTTTCGTCGTAGAGATAGTTGGAGCGGATGATCGTGGTGTTGCGCCCGGTGTTGCCGCCGCCCAGCCACCCCTTCTCGATCACCGCGACGTTGCGGATGCCGTAGCGGCTGGCGAGATAATAAGCCGCGCCCAGCCCGTGCCCGCCCGCGCCCACGATGATCGCGTCATAGGCGGCCTTCGGCGGCTTGTCCGGCCAATGCTCCGGCCAGTCCCGATGCCCGCGCAAGGCTTCCGCGAACAGGCTGAAGGCGGAAAAGCGCCGCATCACGCCCCCCGCGCGACCAGCGCCGCCTCGCCGCGCTCGACGTAGAAGGTCTTGAACGCGTCGACCAGTTTCTCCTCCACCGAATACATCCCCTGCCGGTAGCCGTCGCCACGGATGCCGGCGTGGTTGATGCTGGCGAGCCGGCTGTCCTGCTTATTGGTCGCGCGCCACACGGCGGCGAGGTTTTCGGGATCGTAATCCACGCCCTCCACCGCATCCTCGTGCACCAGCCAGCTCGTGCGCAGCAAAGTGCGGTCCGGCCCGAGCGGCATCAGCGAGAAGGTGACGACATGATCGCAGCAGAAATGATGCCATGAATTGGGATGCGTCCAGATCGACAGGCTGGTCGGCTCCGGCCCGTGCGGCCAGATCAGCTTCTTCGACGCGGGCTTGCCGTCCAGCGTCTGCGACACCGCGCCATGCGCCAGCGGCAGGCGCGCGACGCGGTGCCACCAGCCGTCGGGGAACTCGATCAGGTCATGATATATGCCCAGTGCCTGCCAGTGCGCGCGCTGCGCATCCAGCATCGCGTCGAAGCCGGCATCGTCCACCACATCGCCCTCGCCATCCTCCGGCAGCCCCTTGCCGAAGCCGTAAGTGGAGAGCGACTTCAGCAACTCGGGATGGTTGACGTCGCAATGATAGCATTCGCGATTATTCTCCATCACGAGCTTCCAGTTGGCGTGCTCGATCAGGTCGTCCTGCACCGCCACCTTCAGGCGATCCATGTCGTAGAGTTTCACCTGCTCCGCGATATCCGCCTTGGCGCGGTCGATCGGTGGCGGATTGTCCGCGAAGCACAGGAAGATCAGCCCGCCGACATTCTCGATCGCGACCGGGCGCAGGCCGAACGCGGCCTTCTCGAACTCCTCCGGCATGTTGCGCGCGGCAAGCAATCGGCCGTCCAGCGCGAAGGTCCATTGGTGATAGGGGCACATGATGCGCGGGGCATGGCCGTGGCTGCCCTCGCACAATTTCGATCCGCGATGGGTGCAGGTGTTGTGGAAGGCGCGCACCCCCCCGTCGCGGCCGCGCAGGACGATCGCGGAAGTCTCGCCCAGCTCGAACAGATACCAGTCGCCCGGCTTCTTCACATGCGCCACGGTGCAGGCATAGAGCCACACCGATTTCAGCATCACCTCCGCATCGAAGCGATAGGCTTCCTCGCCGACATAGAGCTGCTGCGGCAGCGTATAGCCGGGGCGGTTGAGGGCCAGCAGATCGGCGATCGCGGCGAAATCGCTCATCGCATCAGCTCCGCAATGCGTGGTTGTCGGGATCGAACGGCGAATCCGGGATCACGACCGCCCTATGCCGCTCCCCGAGGATGACGATCTCCAGTTCCGTTCCCGGCGCGGCATAGTCCGGCGCGACCATCGCCAGCGCCAGCGACTTGGCCGTCCGCCAGCCATAGCCGCCGGAGGTCGCGCGGCCGACAAGCACGCCGTCGCGCAGGATCGGCTCGGAGCCGCGCGCGTCGGCATCGGTCACGCCCGACACCTCCAGCGTCACGAACTGCCATTGCAGTCCCCGCTCCTTGCGCGCGAGCAGGCCCTCGCGGCCGACGAACTCCGGCTTCCTGAAGCTGACGAAACGGTCCAGCCCACTCTCCAGCGCGGCATATTCCACCGACAATTCGCGCGGGATCAGCTTGTAGCCCTTTTCGAGCCGCATGCTGTCCATCGCGCGGATGCCGAACGGGCGGATGTCATGCGCCGCGCCGGCCGCCATCAATTTGTCGAAGATGTAATTCTGCATCTCGATCGGATGGTGGATCTCCCAGCCCAGCTCGCCGATGAAATTGACGCGCAAGGCATCGACCGGCGCCGCGCCGATCGAGATGCGCTGGCCGGTGAGCCACGGGAAGGCCGCGTTCGACAGGTCCGCGCGCGTCACCGCCTGCAGCACGTCGCGCGCCTTCGGCCCGGCGAGGACCAGCACGCCCATCTGCGTCGTCAGCCGCTCGAACCGCACCGAGCCGTCGGCGGGCAACGCCTTCGCCAGATAATCGTGGTCGTGCCGCTCCAGCGCGCCGGCGGAGACGAGATAATAGCTCTCCGGCGCCTTCTTGTAGACGGTGAACTCCGCCCGCACCCCGCCCTCGGCCGTCAGCAGATAGGAGAGCGAGAGCTTGCCGGTCTTCTTCGGCACGACATTGCTGAGCAGTCTGTTGAGCCAGTCTTCGGCCCCCGGCCCGGAGATCAGGCATTTGGCGAAGGCGGTCATGTCCAGCAGGCCGACCTTCTGGTGGACGTGCAGGCACTCGCGCCCGATATGCTCGAAATAATTGGAGCGGCGGAACGACCATTTCTCGCGCACCGGCTCGCCCGGCACGACCGGGTGGTTGTCGTTGAGGATCACGTCCGGCTTGTCGAGATCCGCGTCGGTCAGCGCATAGCCCTGCGGCGCGAACCAGTTCGGCCGCTCCCAGCCGAACACGCTGCCGAACACCGCGCCCAGCGCCTTCATCCGGTCATAACAGGGCGCGCGGCGCAGCGGGCGGGCGGCCTCGCGCTCCTCGTCCGGATAATGGACGGAGAAGACGCGCGCATAGGCCTCCTCGTTCTTCTCGATCAGATAGCCTTCGCCGGCATAATCGCCGAAGCGGCGCGGATCGACGCCCATCATGTCGATGCTCGGCTCCCCCTCGACGATCCAGTGCGCGAGCTGCCATCCCGCGCCGCCCGCCGCCGTGATGCCGAAGCTATGGCCTTCATTGAGCCAGAAATTGCGCTTCCCCCATGCCGGGCCGACGATCGGGGAGCCGTCCGGCGTATAGGCGATCGCGCCGTTATAAACCTTCTTCACGCCAACCTCGCCGAACGCCGGCACGCGCGCGATGGCGGAGAGGATATACGGCTCAAGCCGCTCCAGCGCGTCGGGGAACAGCTCATATTCGCTGTTCGCCGCCGGGCCGTCGACATAGCAGGCCGGCGCGCCCACCTCATAGGGGCCGAGCAGCAGCCCGCCCGCCTCCTCGCGCATATACCAGCTTGCGTCGGATTCGCGCAGCACCCCCATTTCGGGGAGTCCCTTCGCACGGCGCTCCATCAGCAGGGGGTGCTGTTCCGTCACGATATATTGATGCTCGACCGGGATCACCGGGATATCCAGCCCCACCATCGCCCCCGTCCGCCGCGCGAAGCTGCCGCTGGCGGAGACGACATGCTCGCAGGTGATGTCGCCCTTGTCGGTCGAGACGATCCATTCCCCGTTCGGCTTCTGCACGATGCCGGTGACGGTCGTCTCGCGATAGATCGTCGCCCCGCGCGCCGAACGCGAGCGCCTGCGTCAGGTCGGCGGGCTGGATATAGCCGTCCGCCGGATGCTGGATCGCGCCGAGCAGGTTGCCCGTCTCCGCCAGCGGCCAAGCCTCGCGCACCTCGTCCGGGGTCAGGAACTTCACGTCCACGCCGATCGTGCGCGCGACACCGGCGTAATAGAGATATTCGTCCATCCGGTCACGGCTGGTCGCCGGGCGGATGTTGCTGACGTTCGAGAAGCCGACGTTCAGCCCCGTCTCCGCTTCCAGCGTGGGATAGAGATCGACCGAATATTGATGGAGCTTGCCGACCGAATAGCTGAGGTTGAACAGCGGCAGCAGCCCGGCCGCATGCCATGTCGAGCCGGAGGTCAGCTCCTTGCGCTCGATCAGCACCACATCCGGCCAACCCATCTTCGCGAGGTGATAGAGCGTGCTCACCCCGACCACGCCGCCCCCGATCACCACCACGCGCGCGGTCGTCTTCATGTCGCCCCCAGATTGCCGGCCTTTGGCTTTGGTTAGGCCAATGCGCGGCGGCGGGGAAACGGAGAGTCATCCCATAGGAATGACTTATGGACACTATAAGAAAGGTTTTTCCTGTTTCCGTCGGCGAGTCGGGTGCGGTCCCGGATCGGACGGATGCCATCGGCGTCGTGAGCGACCGATCACTCTATCCGGCTGATTCCATGCCGTTTTCACATCGCTTCGGCGGCGCGAAATTTTCCGATTGCATTAATGCTTTGTTTAGGGTTTCCTAACGTAATCCACGATTTCCCGGGGCAGCCGGGTCCACGGGCCGCCAATAATAATCCTGACCGAGTCGCGAAAAAGGAATCCGCTCCGCAATTGACCGGGGCGGATGACTGGTCGTCGCGCGCCAACAAGACGCAAGACGATGTGTTTGCTTGCCAGCCGGCTCATGCCCCCACCGGGGCCTGGGTCCGGCATTCGCTCCCGGGAGAGGACGACCGCGTTGAACTACAGCCCTTGCGAAGATTTCGCTCCGATCGGCCACGCCTTTCCCCACCGCCTGGACTTCGACAAGTCGGGCCTGCTGGATCAGGCGCTCCGCCGCTTCGCCAGGGCCGTCGGCGCGGCTGCGTCATTCATCGTTTCCTCGCCGCGCCATGCGGGCGACAGGACCGTCTCGGCCTATATGCGCGACGCGGATCCGGGCGTCACCGGCGCGGACCGCCTCGACGAGGCCATGATTCATATCGACGGGCTGGATTGCGGCGAGCCGCTGTTCTGGGCCGGGAGCGGCGACGCCCCGATCCTCGTTTCCCGCTGGGAGGAATCGGCCCGTCCGGCCTGCCGCCTGATCCTGTCCTTCGACCGGGTGCTGGATGCCGGGGACCGGAAGGCGGTGGAACATTGCGTCCACCTCTTCTTCCCGCTGATCCAGCTTCACCTGAAGACGGTGGAGGAGCTTGAGACGGTGACGCGCAGCCTGGATGGGGTGCGCGGCGTGCTGGACAACAGCGAGGTCGCCATCATCCTGTTCAGCCGGAGCGGCCGGATGCTCCTGTCGAACAAGGCGGCCGCCCGCATCGTCGAGGCGCAGGATGGCCTGCGCATGGGCGGGCGCGGGCCGATGCCCGTCTCGCTGCGCACCGCCGCGCGCTTCCAGGTCGCGCTCGAACATGCGATCGCGGAGAACGGCCGGCCGGCGCGCGCCAACAACGGGCGCAGCAGCGCGGTGATGAAAATCCCGCGCGAGGAAGGGCGGAGGCCGTTGATCGCGGCGCTGGTGCCGGTGAACGAAACCGCCGAAACGCCGGACGATCCGGCCGTGATCCTCTATCTGTTCGATCCGGACGGGGAACATGCGGAGTTCCTGGAAGCGGTCTGCCAACTCTACGACCTGTCGAAGGTGGAAGGGCGGCTGGCCCGCCATCTCGCCACCGGCATGACCCTGACGGAGGCGGCGGAGGCGATGCGGATCAAGGACCCGACCGCGCGCACCTATCTCAAGCAGATATTCGCCAAGACCGACACGCATCGGCAGACCGATCTCATCCGCCTGCTGATCCGCAGCACCGGACGGATCATCACGCAGAAGCCGCCCGAAGCCTTCGTCTGAGGCCTTCTCCCGGCACATCGCCGCTCGCGCCGAAGCCCGTGCGCCGGCGCGGATTCGCGCGTCCGCGTCCTTCGCGGAAAATCCTTCCCTTCCAAGGCCCTGCATCTCCTCCACACCCCATTTGGGGGGATCGCAAACCACCGGATGCGGGTGCGCATTTGCCCGGCCTTGAGGGAGTGGAAGGCGCGCCAGCGGGCCAAGTTGAAAGGGTCCGGAGAGGACAGGCGACTCGGGGGCACCTCGGCATACGCCGGCAGGCGTCAATGAACCCTTTCGCTGAAACGATGACATGACGTTTGGGAGTCATTGCGATGAAAACGAATCTCTTGATCTCGACTTCTGCCGCGGCCCTGCTGTTGATCGGCACGCCGGCCTTCGCGAACGACGGCCTCGCCGCCGGAGGCACGTCCGCCGCCAATCAGGGCAGCCTCGCCACCGGCGACATTTCCGACACCGGCAACACCAGCGGCAGCAACGTCGGCAATTCGAGCACCACGACCACCACCAACGCCAACCTGAACACCAATCTGGCGAGCGGCAACAGCGCGACCGACAGCTCCACCAACAACCGGACGGACACGATCGCCAGCGGCAACACCAACACCAATACCGACAATTCGACCAATACGAAGACCAGCAACCTCGCCAGCGGGAACACCACGGCGAGCGGCAACACGGCTACCGACAGCTCGACAAACACGAAGACAAACACGATCGCGAGCGGCAACACCACCGCCAGCGGCAACACCACGGCCAGCGGCAATTCCATCGGCAGCGGCAACACCAGCACGGATAATTCGACCAATTCCAAGGCCGATACGGTGGCCAGCAACAACACCACCGCCAGCGGGAACACCGTCGCAAGCGGCAACACCGACAATTCGGTGAACACCAGGACCAACAACCTCGCCAGCAACAACACCACGGCGAGCGGCAACACGGTGGACAGTGGCAACACCGACAATTCCACCAAGAACCTGGCGAGCAACAACACCGTCGCCAGCGGCAACACCAGCAACACCAGCGTGACGAAGAACGAGAACGACCAGCGCTCGTTCACGAACAGCGAGACGACGAACACGTCGTTCACGAAGAACGAGAACGATCAACGCACGTTCAACAAGAACACCGACAATTCGGTGAGCGTCGCCGACAGCGGCAACAACAGCGGCAACAATTCCGTTGCCTATTCCGCGACCAACAGCGTCGCGCCGAGCTTCGCCTTCGGCGACGGCGCGCTGGTGGCGAGCGCCAACCTGTCGAACTCCGTGTCGGGCGTGAAGGTCTCCTTCTCCGGCATGGGCGGGCAAGCGGCGTCGGCCGACAACCACCTGTCGATCGACGGCAGCTCGTTCCAGAACTTCGCGGGCATCCAGTCCGTCAACCAGAACACCGGCGTGGGCGCCTCGCAGGCCTCCTCCGTCAGTGTCGCGGTTTCGACCCGCGATATCGCGATCCACTGAGTCTCCCAGGGGCCGGCGGCGGCGACCGCCGGCCCACCTCTTTCGATCGAGCGGAGGGCAGCATGTCCAGACTCACCATCGCTTTGGCGGCCGTCATGCTGGGGGCGCCCGGCCCCGCGCTCGCCCAGACGGCCTTCGCCGATACCGCGCCCATGAACGACGATACGCTGCAGGCCGTCGCCGGGCGCGAGGATGTCGGCCAGGTCGCCTTCGCGGACCAGACCAACAACGTCAGCAACAACAGCGTGACCGGCAATTCCGTCACCGGCGCCGTGCAAATCGGCGACAACGCCTTCCAGAATATTTCCGGGCTGGCCGTCATCAGCGTCAACAGCGGCAACAATGTCGCGATCAACAGCGCGATGAACGTCACCATCTCGCTTGCGCCGCGAAACTGACGGGCAGCGAAGATGATCCCGCGCGCGCGCCTTGCAGCAACATCGGCCGGCCTCACGGCTGGCCTGCTGTTGCTGTCCGGCTGCGCCCGGCAGCTTTCCGGCGACCCGCATTTCATGGCCAGCGCCGCCGCCCCGCTCAACGATTTCGTGGTGCCGGTGGCGTCGATGCAGGCACGCCGCTTCAACACGGTGGTGCGCCAGCAATATGATTTCAGCTGCGGTTCTGCCGCGCTCGCCACGCTGCTTCGCTATCATTACGGCGATCCGCAGAGCGAGGAGGACGTGTTCCGCGGCATGTGGCGGGACGGCGATCAGGCGCAGATCCGCCGCGTCGGCTTCTCGCTTCTCGACATGAAGCGCTATCTGGCGGCCCGGGGCCTGCGCGCCGACGGCTACAAGGTCAGCCTCCAGGACATCGCGAAGCGCGGGATTCCGGGCATCGTGCTCATCACCGTGAAGCAATATCGCCACTTCGTCGTGCTGAAGGGCATTGCGGGGAACGAGGTGCTGCTCGGCGACCCCTCGCTCGGCCTGCGCACCATGCCGATCAAGGATTTCCTTGCCGCGTGGAACGGCATCTATTTCGTGCTCAACTCGCGGCTGGACCTCGCCCCAAGCGCCTTCAACGTGCGCGGGCAATGGGCAAGCCTGGCCCGCGCGCCGGTGGACGGCCTGTTCCTGCAGCCTCTCAGCCAGCAGGCGCTTGCGCTCGCCCTGCCGTCGCGCGGGGATTACTGACGATGAGCATCCGGCGCCTCCTGACCGGGCTGGCCGCGCTGACGGCGATAATGGCCGGCACCCCCGTTTGGGGGGAAGCCGCGTTCGGCGACCCGGTCGACGATGCAACCCTCGCCGGCAGCTACGGCAAGTTCCTCGCGCCCGGCGGCATCGATCTGGCAATGAGCGTCCAGTCGAGCACCACGGTGAACGGCAATCTCGTGCTGCGCTCCGTTTTCAGCGTCGATCAGGGGCCGGGCAGGCTTCAGGTCTTTGCGCCCGCGAGCGGCAGCAGCGGGCCGCAGGTTTCGCTTCCCGCCACTTCCGGCACGGGCAACGTCCAGTCGAACATGAGCGGCGGCCAGGGCGTATCCGTCTCCGTCGATCGCGCCACCGGCACCACCATCATCCAGCCGGCTTATGGCCCTGCATCCGCACCCGCCGTATCGATAGGCAGTGCGCCATCGGCGGCGGCGGCGGTGGACAATAGCGGCCTCGTCGCCGTCACGCCCGCCGCCGGCGGGGTAGAGACCGGGGCGGGCATGGTGTCGGTCGCATCGACGGGTGATGGCGCGCGCGTCACGCTCGACGGGGCGGGGTTCAGCATCAGCCATCTGGTCGGTGCGGCGACCGGATCGGTGATCGCCAACGCCGCGAACGATCGCACCATCGACACCGTCACCAATGTCCAGATCGATCTGCACAATGCGCAGGCGATGGCGCTCGGCTCGGCGATGCTGCGCGTGGATTCGGTGGTGAGCGCGGCCACCCGCGCGATGTTCCGTTGACGGGCAGGGGAATGGGCATGAACTGGAAAGGCTATGCGTTTGCTGCGGCGATCATGGTTTCGGCCGCGCCGGCCGAGGCGGCCCCGGCGAGCGCGCTTTCCGGCTTGCGGGCGGAGCTGGCCGCCGCGAAGGCGCAGATCGCCGCCCAGCAGCAGGTGCTGGAGGAGCAGGAAAAGCGCCTCCTCTCGCTGGAGGAACGTCTTTCCCAGCCCGGCGAAGTCGTCACCGCCGCCACCCCTCCGGCCGGCGGCGCCCCCGCGCCGGCCGCGGCGGCGGTGGCATCCGCCAGCACGCCCGCGCCCGGCGCGCCGATCGAGCGCGTCGGGCAGGCTGCGCCGAACAGTGACCGGCCGCCGGAGGTGGCGGTGCTCGGCAGCGAGGGGTCGGTGGTCACGCGCAAGGGCCAGCTCACGGCGGAGTTCGGCCTGGAATATGCGCGCGCGGATCGCAACCAGGCGCTGTTCCGGGGCATCGAGCTGGTCGAATCCGTGCTGGTCGGCGTGTTCAATATCAGCCAGAGCCGGCAGGACATCGTCACCGCATCCGGCGCGCTGCGCTACGGCGTGACGGACAAGCTGGAGCTGGGCGTGCGCGTGCCCTTCGTCCATCGCTCCGACAATCTGGTCACGACCCCGGTGGGCCAGACCAACGACGCGGAATCGGTGGTGGCGGCGCAAGGCAACAATCTCGGCGATATCGAGATGACCGCGCGCTACCAGTTCCTGGGCGCGCATGGCGGCTGGCCCTATCTGATCGGCAACCTGCAGGTGGTGGTGCCGACAGGCACCAATCCCTTCAACCTGCCGCGCAATGCGACGGGCGAGGAAACCCGCGCCGCCACCGGCGCAGGCTTCTGGGGCGTGACGCCCAGCGTCACCGCTATCCTGCCGACGGATCCGGCGGTGCTGTTCGGCACATTGGGCTATACGAAGAATTTCGGCCGCAGCTTCAACACGCAGATCGGCTCGGTCATCATCGATCGCGTCAATCCGGGCGACGGCATTTCGTTCAGCGGCGGCATCGGCATCTCGCTCAACCAGCGCACCTCGATCAACCTCGGCTATGCGCATACATGGGCGTTCGGCACGCGGACCTTCAGCCACCTGGTCAACCCGTCGAACAATCCCGCCTTGAACGGCGAGCAGGAGCAGCTCTCGCGCGATCTCCAGATCGGGCGCTTCCTGTTCGGCATGACCTATCGCGTGAACGACCAGGCGAGCGTGAACTGGTCGGTTGAGGTGGGCGCTACGCAGGATGCGCCCGATCTCCGCACCTCGCTGCGCATTCCGCTGGTGCTGTTCACCGGCGGCTGAGCCGGGGACCCGCCCTCATCCGGGCGTGGCGAGCTGCTCTTTCAGATCGTCCAGGGTCGCCTGGATATGCTGGCAGAGAAGCGCCTCCAGCCGCGGGCCATCCCCCGCGAGGAAGGCGTCGAGCAGCAGCCGATGCTCCTTGTGCGCGCGGGATTCGCGCCCCGCCGGCTCCAGATGCGCGACCACATAGCGTTCCGCGATCACCGCCAGCCGCTCCACCAGTTGCGTCGTCAGCAGGCGGCCGCCGGGACGGACGAGCGCGACGTGGAACTCGCGATTGCACACCGCCACTTCGGAAAGCTTGCTGTGCGCCGCATTGTCCAGCGCCTCGAACGCCCGCTCAGCCGCCTCCCGCGCGGCGTCGTTCGCGTGCTCCGCCGCATAGGCCGCCGCCGCCGGCTCCACGGCCAGCCGGAGCGCATAGATCTCGTCCACTTCCTCGGCCGACATCGGACGGACGAAATAGCCGCGATTGGCATGGCTGAAGAGCAGTCCCTCCTGCTCCAGCCGCGCCAGCGCCTCGCGCAGCGGAATCTTGCTCACCCCCAGTTCGGCGGCCAGCGCATCCTGGCGGATCGGCATCTCGATCGGCAGCTGGCCGCTCACGATCCGCTCCCGCACGACATCGAACACCCGCTCGGACAAGGTGCGGACGACGATGCTCATGCCTTTTCCTTTCCGGGCGGATGCGCGCGACGCATCTCATCTGACCTGAAAGCCATCCCAGAATCTGTCGGCCCGATCAATCCAGATCGTGTTGAATCCGGTGGCGATTGCCGATCCCTCGATCGAGGGAATGATGGCGGGCTGATCGCCGAGCGTCGTGGCAGCCTCCACCCGCCCGACGAAGCGGCTGCCGATATAGCTTTCGTGGACGAAGCGGTCGCCCGGCTTCAGCCGTCCCTGCGCCGCCAGATGCGCCAGCCGCGCCGACGTGCCGGTGCCGCACGGGCTGCGGTCGATCGCCCTCTCGCCGTAGAACACCGCGTTGCGCCCATCCGCGCCCTCGCCCTTCGGCCGGTCGGCCCACAGGACATGGCTGACGCCCCGGATGGTGGGATCGAGCGGATGGACCGGCTCGACCTTCGCGCGCACCGCCTCGCGCACCCGGCCGCTCAGGTCTACCAGCCGCGCCGCGCCCAGATCGTCCAGCCCGGTGTAGCGCCCCTGCGGCTCGACGATCGCGTAATAATTGCCGCCATAGGCGACATCGATCGTGAGCGGCCCGATCCCCTCGACATCCACCGTGATATCGCGCGCCGCGACATAGGACGGGACGTTGGTGATGCGCACCGCCGTCACCTTGTCGCCTTCCGTCTCATAGGCGACGTCGATCACCCCGGCCGGCACCTCGATCCGCAGCCGTCCCGGCTCGACAGGCTGGATCAGCCCGTTCTCCAGCCCGAAGGTGACGATGCCGATCGTGCCGTGCCCGCACATCGGCAGGCAGCCGGACGTCTCGATGAACAGGATGCCGATATCGGCATCCTCGCGCGTCGGGGGATAGAGGAAGCCGCCGGACATCATGTCATGCCCGCGCGGCTCATAGCAAAGGCCGGTGCGGATCCAGTCGAAGCGGCTCAGGAAATCCTGCCGCCGCGCGGACATGGAGCCGCCCTTCAGCAAGGGCGCGCCGCCCGCCACCAGCCGGACGGGATTGCCGGCGGTGTGCCCGTCGATGCAAAAAAACGTGTGCCGCATGCGCGTCAGGCTGCGAGCGACGGCCGGGTCGCGGCGGCTTGCTCCACCATGGCGATCACCTCGGCCCGGCGCGCGCCTTCCAGCACCTGCCGCGGCGGCAGGACGCGTTCGGAGCCGCGCCCCATCACCTGCTCGGCCAGCTTGATCGACTGGACCAGATCATGCTCCGCGTCGAGATGGAGCAGGGGCATGAACCAGCGATAGATCTCCAGCGCCTTGGCGTGATCGCCGCGCTCGAACGCGCGCACCAGCTCCACCGACTCTTTCGGGAAGGCATTGGTAAGGCCCGAAACCCAGCCGCGCGCGCCGAGATACAGCCCCTCCAGCGCGACATCGTCCAGCCCGGCGAACAGCACGAAGCGATCGCCGAAGATGCTGCGGAAGTCGGTGAAGCGCCGCGTGTCCGGCGCGGATTCCTTGACCGCCACGATATTCGGCACATCGACCAGCGCCGCCAGCACCTCGCGGTCGATCACCGTGCGATAGGCGGGCGGGTTGTTATAGAGCATGATCGGCAGCCCGGTGCGCTGCGCAACGCCGCGGAAATGCGCGACCAGCTCGGCCGGCTTGGGTACATAGACCATCGGGGGCAACAGCATCAGCCCGTCAGCACCGGCCTTCTCGGCGGCCTGCGCGTAGCGCGCCGCACGGCGCTCGTCATATTCCGAAACCCCGGTGATGACCGGGACGCGGCCCGCCACGGCCTCCACGATCGCCGACAGGACGGAAACCTTCTCGTCATATTCCAGCGAGTTGTTCTCGCCCACCGTGCCGAGCGCGATTATCCCGGTCACGCCATCGCGGATCAGATCGTCCACCACGCGCTGCGTCTCGGGCAGATCGATCGAAAAATCCTCACGAACCTGCGTCGTCACCGCCGGAAAGACACCGCTCCACCCAATCGCCATCGCAATAACACCTCAAATCCTGATATTGAATATCGTATACGATATGCAAGAAGGCCATGCAATACGCTTCCGCCCGCATTCCTTCCAAAACCGGGAATGCGAGCGGATACGAAGCGGCTTTTGCCTCCTTGGACTCAGGGCGCGGTGCGCGGCGGATTCTGCCCGCCGTCGGCGATGAACTGCCTGATCCGCTCATCCAGAACCGTCAGCGGCACCGAGCCGAGCGCGAGGATCGCGTCGTGGAACTTGCGCTGGTCGAACTTCGGGCCGAGCGCGGCTTCCGCCTCCTTGCGCAGCTTGCGGATTTCCAGCTCGCCCAGCTTATAGGACACCGCTTGCCCCGGCCAGGCGATATAACGATCCACCTCCGTGGTGATCTCGTGTTCCGACAGCGCCAGATTTTCGCGCATATAGGCCAGCGCCTTGTCGCGGCTCCAGCCGTAATGGTGGATGCCGGTATCCACTACCAGCCGCACCGCGCGCCACATCTCATAGGTTTCGCGGCCGAACTCCTCATAGGGCGTCTCGTAGATGCCCATCACCGTGCCGAGCCATTCGGTGTAAAGCCCCCAGCCCTCGCCATAGCCGGAGAAATAGATGGCGTTGCGGAAGGCCGGGCGCGGCGGCCCCTCCAGCGCCAGCGCCGCCTGGAAGCTGTGCCCCGGCGTGCATTCGTGGAGCGCGAGCGACGGCAGGGTGTAGAGCGGCCGCGACGGCAGGTCGTATGTGTTGAACATGCAGGCATCCAGCCCGCCGCGGCCGCCGGTATAGATCGGCGCGAGCGCAGGCGGCACCGGCACGATGCCGTGGCGGAAGCGCGGCAGGAAGCCGATCGTGTCCTTCAGCTTGTAGTCGGCCTTCTTCACCCAATAGGATGCGTCGGCGAGCAATTCGTGCGGCGTCTTGGCATAGAATTGCGGATCGGTTTTCAGAAACTTCTGGAACTCGTCCAGCGAACCCTTGAACCCCGCTTTCTGCTTGGTCGCCTCCATGTCGGCCTTGATCCGCGCCACCTCGCTCAGGCCGATCTGGTGGATTTCCTCCGGTGTCTTCTTCAGCGTGGTGAACTTC
>JAYRJH010000367.1:0-3070 GCA_041906415.1 Sphingomonas sp.
TCTCGACGGGTTGCTGCTGACAGGCTCGCGGTCCAACGTCGCGCCGCACCGCTACGGCGCGGACGGGCCCGCCGGCCCGCTGGACGAGGCGCGCGACGAAGTGGCGCTGACGCTCGCCGCGCACATGATCGAGGCGGGAAAGCCCGTGTTCGGCATCTGCCGCGGCCTGCAGGAACTCAACGTCCTGTTCGGCGGCACGCTGGCCGCTGGCGAGCCCGGCGCGCGCCACCACGGCGGGAACTGGTCGCCGGGCGATTATGCCAGCCTCTTCGACCTCAGGCACGACGTCGCGCTGGTTCCGGGCGGCGTGCTGGCGCGCACCACGGGGGAGGCCTCGCTCTCGGTCACCTCGGTCCACGAACAGGTGATCGACCGGCTCGGCTACGGGCTCGCCGCCGAAGCGCATGCCAGCGACGACGGCGTGATCGAGGCGATCGCCGCGCGCCCGTGCGGGGCGGATGTGCTGGCGGTGCAATGGCATCCGGAATGGGACGTGTCCTGGTCGCGCGCCAGCCAGCGGTTCTTCGCGCTGATGGGCGAGGCGCTGGGCGCCGTGCCGCGGCCGTGCTTCGGCGATGCGGGTCGCGGCGGCGCACGGCCCTCGCTGCGCGGCCATTGATGCGGCGTCATCGGTGCAGGGCCGGCGGCTGCTTCGTTTCCAACGGGAGAAGACCATGAAGATCGTCACCATCATCGCCGCACTCGCCGCGACCGCCACGCTGGCCGCATGCGGCAGCAGCACCGACGCCGGCAATGCGTTCGACGCGACCGCCACGAACGACGTCGTCCTGAACAGCGAGCCGCTGTCGAACGACGCCTTCGGCCCGTCCGATCCCTTCAACGCGTCCGATCCCTTCGCCGCCAACGCGGTCGATACCCCCACCGGCAACGGCCTCTGACGGCCCCGCCGCGACACGAACCGCTGGAGTAGCTCCCTGGCGAACCTCGGGCCCGGCCATGCGCCGGGCCTTCTTTCGTCCATGCGCGATCCGTCGCCTCACGACAGGATCGGCGTCGCCTCCCGGCCCATGAAGACGTCGCGCGCCTGCCGCTCGATCGCCTCCAGCTCGCCGATCGTCTCGTCCAGCGCGTCGCGCTGCTCGCGCAGCCCCTCGATCCGCTCCCGGCACCGTTCGGACAGCGCGCGCATCTGCTCCACCTGCCGCGGATCGGCATCGTAGAGGTCCAGGAACTCGGCGATGTCGCGCAGCGAGAAGCCCAGCCGCTTGCCGCGCAGGATCAACTGCATCCGCCCGGTCTCGCGGCGCGAATAGACGCGGTTCGCACCGATCCGGCGCGGCGCGATCAGCCCGCGATCCTCATAGAGGCGAAGCGTCCTGACGGTGACGCCGAGCCGCTCGGCCGTTTCCTGGATGCCCCACAATTCCGTCCCCTCATCCGTCAACCATCGTCTCCCCACGCGTCCGATCCGCGGCGCCCGCGGTGCGGGCCTCCTCCTCCGCGACAAGCTCCTTCTTCGAAAGCTTTCCGATCAACGTCTTGGGAAGAGTGTCACGCACTTCGATCTCGCGGGGAAGCTCGATCTTGCTCAGCCGTTCGGCAAGGAACGCGCGCAGCGCGCCGACGTCCACCGTCTCGCCGTCCTTCAGCGTGACGAACGCCTTGGGCGCCTGTCCGCGATATGCGTCGGGCACGCCGATCACGACCGCCTCGACGACCATCGGATGCTCGTACAGCGCATCCTCGATCACGCGCGGATAGACGTTGTAGCCGCCGGCGAGGATCACGTCCTTGATCCGGTCGACGATGAAGAGATAGCCGTCCTCGTCGAGATAGCCGATGTCGCCGGTGCGCAGCAGCCCGTCGTTCAGCACCGCCTCGGTTTCCGCCGGACGGTGCCAGTATCCCGCCATCACCTGCGGCCCGCGCGCGCAGATCTCGCCGCGATCGCCGATCGCGCGCAGTTCGCGCTCGCCGTCCGGCGCGCGGATCTCGATCGTCGTGCCGGGAAAGGGCCGGCCCGCCGATCCCGGCTTGTCCGGCCCGTCGATCGGGTTGCAGGTGATGATCGGCGACGCTTCCGACAATCCGTATCCCTCGACCAGCCGCCCGCCGGTGTCGCGCTCGAACGCCTCGCGCACCTCGCCCGGCAACGGCGCCCCGCCCGAGATGCAGGCGCGCATCCCCGACAGGTCGATGCGCTGCTTTCCCGCGGCGCCCGCCATCGCGTTGAAGATCGTCGGCACCGCCGGCAGGAAGGTGGGGCGCGTGCGCGCGATCGCCTTCAGCGTCTGGTCGAGGTCGTAGCGCGGCAGGAGGACCATCTGCGCGCCGACGCGGATCGACAGCAGCAACACCGTCGTCAACGCGAACACGTGGAACAGCGGCAAAACGCCGATGACGCGGTCCTGATCCTCCCGCTCGCCGCCGACATGGACGGTCATCGCATCGGCGTTCGCCACCAGATTGGCATGGCTCAGCATCGCCCCCTTGGGCACGCCGGTCGTCCCGCCGGTATATTGCAGCACCGCAAGGTCGTCCGGCCTTACCGATACCGGCGTCGCCGTCCCGCCTCCCGCCAGAAGGTCCGGGTAGGCGACGTGCTGCGCCCCGCGCGGGGTGGCCGCAATGTCCTTCCGGCGCAGCAGGCGGTAGGCGAGCGACTTCGCCAGCGGCAGCGCCTCGGCGACGCGGCAGGTGATGACATGGGCCAGCCCCAGTTCGGCCGCGACGCGGCACACGCGGGCGTGCACGTCGGGAAGGTCGATCGTCGCGATGACGCTCGCGCCCGAATCCTGCAGCAGGTGGCGCAGTTCGCGCTCGACGTAGAGCGGGTTCACGTTGACGACCACGCCGCCGAGGCGGAGCGTGGCGAGGAACAGGATCGGGTAATGCGGCGTGTTGGGGAGGCACAGCGCCACCCGCGTCCCCGGCGCCACCCCGCGCCGCTGTAGCCCCGCGGCGGCGCGCGCGACCTCATGCTCCAGCTCGCCGTAGCTGACGTGCCGCCCCATGAAGTCGATCGCCCGCCGCGCGCGGTGCTTCGCGACGGTGGCGTCGAACATGTCGGTGACGAGGCGCGGCCGGACGTCCAGCTCCACCCCCTGCG
>JAYRJH010000368.1:0-3067 GCA_041906415.1 Sphingomonas sp.
TTACGATCTGGCGGCGACGGCGAGCTGGGACATCGATCTGTTCGGACGCCTGCGTGCGGCGACGACGGCGGCATCCGCTGATGTGGCGGCGCAGGAGGCGGCACTGGATGGGGTGCGGCTCGCAGTCGTGGCCGATACCGTCCTCGCCTATGTCGATCTGTGCGGGGCCACCCAGGGGATCGTCGCCGCGCGGGAAGTCGCCGCCGCGCAAGAGCGTTCGCTTGCCCTTGTGACGGAGCAATTGCAGGCGGGCGAGGTGTCGCCGCTCGAAGTTTCGCAAGCCGCGACCATCGCCGCCGCGCTCCGCGCCGAGATCGCGCCGTTCGAGGCGCAGCGCGCCAATGCGCTCTACCGCCTGGCGGCCCTGCAGGGGCGACCGCCTGCGGCGGCACGCGCATTTTCGATCGATTGCGTCGCTCCGCCGAGGTTGCTGAAGCCTGCCCCGGTGGAGGATGGCACCGCGCTGCTGCTCCGCCGCCCGGACGTGCGGGAAGCCGAGCGCCGTCTGGCCGCCGCGACGGCCCGTGTCGGCGTCGCGCGCGGCGATCTCTATCCCCGCGTCAATCTCGGTGGTGCGCTTGGCTTGCTCGCCGGCGGGTTCACGGCCGTCGCATCGCCGCTGGTGACATGGGCCTTTCCCAACCAGGGGCCAGCGCGGGCGCGTCTCGAACAGGCGCGTGCGACGGAGCGGGCGTCACTGGCGGGCTGGGATGTCGCTGTGCTTCGGGCGCTTCGCGAGGTGGAGACGGCGCTCGCCGGTTATGATGCGGAGGTGCGCCGCAACCGTGCGCTGGACGCCGCGTTGGTCGAGGCGCGGGCCTATGCGCGGCGCGCGTCGGCCCGCGTGCGTCTGGGCGATGCGCCGGGGCTGCTGCGCGCCGACGCGGAACGGTCGCTGGCCAACGCCCATCTTCAGCAGGTCCAGTCGGACTTGCAGGTCTCGCGCGCGGAAGTGGTGCTGTTTCGTGCGCTCGGGGGCGGCTGGCGTTTCACCGCCCCTGTCAGGTAGGATCGCAACATGCGTATATTGATCGTCGAGGATGACCCGGAAACCAACCAGTTCGTGGCGCAGGGGCTTGCCGAGGCGGGACATCAGACGGCCACCAGCCTCGACGGGCGTGATGGTCTGTTCCAGGCGACCGGCGACGCGTTCGACGTAATTGTCGTCGATCGCATGTTGCCGGAGCTCGACGGCCTCGCGCTGGTCAGGGCATTGCGCGCGGCCGGGAACATGACCCCTGTGCTGATGTTGACGGCCGTCGGCGGTATCTCGGATCGGGTCGAGGGATTGGAGAGCGGAGCGGACGATTATCTGGTCAAGCCATTCGCCTTTTCCGAACTGGCGGCGCGGGTCCAGGCGCTTGGGCGGCGGCCGGCGTCGCGGATCGATCCGAACGAGTTGCGGGTCGGGACGATCGTCATGGACCTGCATCGCCGGACCGTGGAGCGCAATGGCCAGCGGGTGCATCTTCAGCCGCGTGAATTCGCGTTGCTGGCGGAGCTGATGCGCAATCCCCATCGCGTGATGACGCGCACGATGCTGCTTGAACGGGTCTGGGATTTCGACTTCGATCCGAAGACCAACATCGTCGAGACCCATCTGTCGCGGCTGCGCTCGAAGCTCAATGCCGGGTTCGACACGGATGCGATCGAGACGATACGCGGCGCGGGCTATATGATGCGGGCTGACTGACCGTGCGGCGTCTATGGCGGACGACGTTCGGCGTCGTCTTCCTTGCCAGCATCTTCTATGTCGTGGCGACGTTGGCGATCGCCGCCCTGGCGTTCGACGTAACGCATGAGGCGCTGGAGAAGCAGCTCGATCATCGGGTGGCCGTGGAAACGCGGGCCCTGTTGGGAGAGGCGCGGGAAGGCGGCTTTGCCGGCATCGCCGATGCGATCCGGAGGAGAGCGGCGGTTCGATCCGGCGCAAGCCTCGATTATCTGCTTGTCGATGATAAGGACCAGGTTCACGCCGCGACGGTGCAGGCCTTGGGGCCGCTGGTTCCGGGCTATGAGGAGTTCTTCCGTTTCCGCCGTGGAAACTATCAGGGCGTCGCGCAGGCGCAGACGACGAAGATAAGCGGCGGAATGCTGGTGGTTGCAGCCGACCGCGCCGATCTGCGCGAGATCGACCGGACACTGTCGCGGCTGTTCGCGATCGCGCTGGCCGCCATGCTCGCGCTGGGTCTCGCGGCGGCCATCGTCGTGGGCGTGATGACACGGCGGCGGCTGTCGCGAATTGACGCGACCGCTCAGGCGATCATCGGTGGTGACCTGAGCCGGCGCGTGCCGCGCGATCATTCCGGCAGCGAGTTCGACCGGCTCGCCGGGACGCTGAACGTGATGCTGGACCGGATCGCAGGCCTGATGGACAATCTGCGGCAGGTGTCCAGCGATGTCGCGCACGATCTGCGGACGCCGCTGACCCGGCTTTATAACCAGCTCGAACGCGCGCAAGGCCAGAGGGGAGAGGTGGAGCGGGCAGCAGCGATCGGCATAGCGCGCGATCAGGCGGCCGAACTGCTGGAGATATTCGCCGCGCTGCTGCGCATCGCCGAGGTCGAGGGATTGGCGGAACGTCGTGCGCTCGGCCGGGTCGATGTCAGCGCTTTGGTCGCCGAGATGGAGGATACCTATCGGCCCGACATGGAGGCGACGGGCCATATCCTTGTAGCGGAGGCGGAAACCGATCTTGCGGTAGCGGGCGATCGACGCCTGATCGCACAGGCCATGTCCAACCTGCTCGACAATGCGATCCGCCACACGCCTGCCGGCAGCACCGTGAGGCTGATGACACGTGACAAGGCCGGAGCGGTACAGATATCGGTCGAGGATGACGGGCCTGGGGTTGCCGATGCCGACCGTGCGCGTCTCTTCCAGCGGTTCGCTCGATCGGAAGCCGCCAGATCCACGCCGGGTCATGGATTGGGACTTGCCCTGGTGCGCGCGGTAGCGATCGCGCACGGAGGGACGGTCGAGCTCTCGCCGTCCACGGCGGGCTTCGGCATCACGCTCGCTTTTCCGCGCCTTGGGGCGAAGGGATGAGGCCGCCCGTCTTCTCGTC
>JAYRJH010000369.1:0-3064 GCA_041906415.1 Sphingomonas sp.
CATGACGATCGACCCCGGCGGCGCGCGCAAATTCGGACGCATCCGCGTCAACGCGAACAACAAGGTGTTCGGCGCAGGCCATGTGCAGGACATCGCCCGCTTCCAGCCCGGCGAGCCTTATTCCGCCCCCGGCGTGGAAGACCTGCAACGCACCCTGATCCAGACCGGCCTGGTCGCGAGCGCGCAAGTGAAGCCGGTGCCGGGGGAGACGCCGGATACGGTGGACCTGGACGTGACGCTCCAGCCCGCGCCGTTCCGCACGATCGCGGGCGAGCTGGGCTATGGCACGGGCGAAGGCGCGCGGGCGGAGGTGAGCTGGACGCACCGCAACTTCTTCCCGCCCGAAGGCGCGATCACCCTGCGTGGCGTGCTCGGCACGCAGGAGCAGCTTGCGCAATTCACTTTCCGGCGGAACAATTTCGAGGGCCGGGATCGCGTGCTGACGGGGCAGATATCCGCCTCGCACACCGAGCGGCTGGCCTATACCGCCGACACCTTCTCGCTCTCCGGCTCGCTGGAGCGGCAGACGAACATCTTCTTCCAGAAGGCGTGGGTGTGGTCGATGGGCGCGGAGCTGGTGAGCACCGACGAGCGCGACGTGATCGCCTCCACCGGCCAGCCGCGCAGGCGGACCTATTATATCGCCGCCCTGCCGCTCAGTCTCACCTATGACGGGTCGGACGACCTGCTGAATCCGACGCGGGGTTTTCGGCTGGGCGGGCGGCTCAGCCCGGAGCTTTCGCTGCTCGGCAAGGCGTTCGGCTATGCGCGGACGCAGCTCGACGCCAGCGCCTATGCGCCGTTCGGGGATCGCGTGGTGCTGGCGGGGCGCGTGCGGCTGGGCACGATCGTCGGCGCGCCGCGTGATGCGATCGCGCCTTCGCGGCGCTTCTATGCCGGCGGCGGCGCGTCCGTGCGCGGCTATGGCTATCAGGCGATCGGGCCACGCGATCCAAACAACGATCCGATCGGCGGGCGCAGCCTCAGCGAATTCTCGATCGAGGCGCGGGTGAAGGTGCGCGGCAGCTTCGGCATCGTGCCTTTCTTCGACGGCGGCAACATCTACACCTCGCCGCTGCCGAAATTCACCGGACTGCGCTACGGCGCGGGGCTGGGCGTGCGTTATTATTCGAATTTCGGCCCGATCCGCATCGACGTCGGCACGCCGGTGAACCCGCAGAAGGGGGATTCGCGCGTCGCGGTCTACGTCTCGCTGGGGCAGGCGTTTTGAGGCGGGCGGCGAAGTGGATCGCGGGGCTGCTCGGCGCGGCGCTCGCGATCCTGGCGGCGGCGGTGCTGCTGGTCGACACCGATATCGGGCACCGCTGGGTCGCCGATCGCATCGCCGCGGTGCGCACGCCGAGCGGCCTGCGCTTCTCGGTCGGGCGGATCGACGGCTCGCTCTATTCCCGGGCGGTGCTGCGCGACGTGCGGGTGCGCGATCTGGACGGGCTGGTCTTCTCCGCGCCGGTCGCGCGGCTGGAGTGGTCGCCGCTGCGCTGGTTCGCCAACCGGCTGGACATCGAGGCGCTGGACATCCCCGTCGCCACTTTCGCCAAATGGCCGCGCACCCGGCCAGGCGCGAAGGGCCCCCTGCTTCCCGATTTCGATATCCGCATCGGCCGGCTGAGGGTCGAACGACTGATCGTGGGGAAGGCCGTCACCGGCGCGATGCGCTATGGCCGCATCCTCGGCCGCGCGGATATCCATGCGGGCCGCGCGCTGGTCGACATCGCGGCGGTGGTGCAGGGCAGCGACGATCTGCGCCTCAAGATCGACGCGGAGCCGGATCGCGACCGTTTCGATATCGCGGCCCATGCGACCGGGGCCAGGAATGGCGTCCTCGCCCGGCTGACGGGCATCCGCGCGCCGCTGACGCTCGACGTGAGCGGCAAGGGCAATTGGACCCGATGGGACGGCCACGCGATCGCCGATGCCGGAACGACCCGCGTGGTCGACCTGACGCTCGGCAATCGCAAGGGCACCTATGCCCTGAGCGGTGATCTCGTTCCCTCGGCGGTGGCGGGCGGCAAGGTGCAGCGCCTCACCATGCCGCGCGTGACGGTGAACGGCGGAGCGACATTCGTGGACCGGCGGCTGGCGGGGAACCTGGCGTTGCGCTCGGCGGCGCTGGCGGTGGACACCACCGGCACGATCGATCTCGGCGCGAGCGCGCTGCGCAACGTGCGCGTCCACGCGCGGTTGCTCAAGCCCGATGCCTTGTTCCCCGACATGACCGGCCGCGACGTGGAATTGCGCGCGGTGTTCGACGGCGCATTCGCCACCGCCGCCTTCGACTATCGCCTGACCGCCACGCGCTTCGCGTTCGGCGACACAGGTTTCGAGCAGGCGCGGGCGGCCGGGAGCGGACGGCTTTCCAGGTCTCCTGTCAGCCTACCGGTGCGCTTCACCGCCACACGCGTGACGGGCGTGGGCGACGTGGCGGGCGGGATGCTGCGCAACCTTTCGGCCGAGGGCGTGCTGCGCATCACCAGCAAGCTCATCATCGGCGACGACCTGCGCGTGAAGTCCGACAAGCTCACCGGACGGATCAATCTCATGGTCGATCTGGAGAGCGGGGATTATCAGGTCGGCGTCAACGGCGCGCTGGGACGCTATCTGATCCCCGGCCTCGGGGTGGTGGACGTAACCTCGCGCCTGCGCGTCGTGCCGGGGGCGGGTGGGCGCGGCACGCGCGTGGTGGGCGAAGGCTCGGCGCGCGTGGTGCGGCTCGACAACGCCTTCTTCCGCAGCCTCGCGGGCGGTCTGCCGCGTATCGTCACCGCGCTGGAGCGGACGCCCGACGGGGTGATGCACTTCACCAACCTGATCCTCACCGGCCCCGCGATCCGGCTGACCGGCACCGGCCTGCGCCGCCGTGACGGCACCTTCCATTTCGAGGGGCGCGGGCGGCAGGCGACCTACGGTCCGCTGACGCTCAAGCTCGACGGTCATATCGACCATCCGGTGATCGACGTGACGCTCGCCGCGCCCAACGCGGCGATGGGGCTGGCGCAGGTGCGCGCGCATCTCGATCCCACGCCGCGCGGCTTTGCCTTCACCG
>JAYRJH010000370.1:0-3057 GCA_041906415.1 Sphingomonas sp.
AACCCACCGTCTACACCAGCCGCTTCTGGCAATCGGGCGAGGCCAACCGGCTGATGTTCGGGGAGATCGCCGTCGATTGCCCGGTGCGGCTGGTGCAGGGCCAGCGCGACCCGGACGTGCCGTGGCACCGCGCCGGGCGGCTCGCGGAGCTGATCCGTTCAGCCGATGTGCAGACGTGGCTCATCAAGGACGGCGATCACCGCCTGTCGCGCGATTCCGATATCGCGCTCATCATCCGCGCGGTGGAGGATGTGTTGCGATGATCCCCTTGCTCGCGCTGCTGCTCGCCGCCGACGATCCGGCGCAGCGCTGCGTGTCGCTCGCCCGCGCCGATCCGGCGGAGGCCGAGCGGATGGCGGAGCGCTGGTCGCTCGCGGGCGGCGGGGCGAAGGCGAAACAATGCCTCGGCATCGCGCTCACCGGGGAAAGCCGCTTCGGCGAGGCGGCGGTGGCGTTCGAGGATGCCGCCCATCTCGCGGAGCTGGCGAAGGACGACGAGGCCGCGACCTATTGGGCGCAGTCCGGCAACGCGCGGCTGGCGGCTGGCGATCCGGCGAAGGCGCGCGCGGCGCTCGATGCCGCGCTGGCGGCGGGGACATTGCACGATCTGCAGCGCGGTGAGGCGCATCTCGATCGCGCCCGCGCCCTGGTCGCCACCGGGGATCTGAAGGGCGCGCGCGACGATCTGGACGCGGCGACGCGCGACGCGGCGGACGATCCGCTGGCCTGGCTGCTCTCCGCCACTCTCGCGCGGCGGATGAACGATCTGCCGCGTGCGAAAGCCGATATCGCCGAGGCGCTGAAGCGAGCCTCCGACGACGCGCAGGTGCAGCTCGAAGCGGGGAATATCGCCGCCCTCTCCGGCGACGCGGCCGGAGCAAGGGCGGCATGGACGAACGCGCAACGCATCGCGCCCGCCGCCCCGGCGGGGGTTGCCGCGGCACAGGCGCTGGCGCAATTCACGGAAAGCGGGAGCAAAAAATGAAATATCTCCACACGATGATCCGCGTGACGGACCCGGACAAGACGATCGCCTTCTTCGAATTGCTCGGTCTGAAGGAAATGCGGCGGATGGAGAGCGAGGCCGGGCGCTTCACCCTGATCTTCCTCGCCGCGCCGGAGGATATCGTCGCCGGCCGCGACCGTGCGGATGCGGAGGTGGAGCTCACCTATAACTGGCCGACCGAGGGGCAGGCCCCCGAAGCCTATGCCGGCGGGCGCAATTTCGGGCACCTCGCCTATCGCGTCGACAATATCTACGAGACATGCCAGCGACTGATGGACGCAGGGATCACGATCAACCGCCCGCCGCGCGACGGCCATATGGCCTTCGTCCGCACGCCGGACGGCATCTCGATCGAGCTGCTGCAGGACGGCGTGCTGCCCCCGCAGGAGCCATGGGCCTCGATGCCGAACACCGGGAACTGGTGAGATGAACGCGGCGCGCGTCGATTTCTTCGCCTCGATCGGCGCGCGCTGGTCGGTGATCCAGGCCCCGATGGCGGGCTTCGGCGATGCGGGCCTCGCCATCGCCGCGATCCGGGGCGGCGGGGTCGGCTCGCTCGCGGGCGCCATGTTCGCGCCCGATCGCCTGCTGACCGAAGCCGCGACGGTGCGCGCGGCGGCTTCGGGACCGCTCAACCTCAACTTCTTCTGCCACGTGCCGCCGGAAGCCGCCGACGATACGGCATGGCGCGCGACGCTCGCACCCCTCTATGCGGCGGAGGGCGTCGCGGCTGACGGCCCGGCCCCGCCGCCGCGCCGCCCGTTCGACGCGGACGCCGCGCGCGTGGTGGAGGAGGTGCGGCCGGAGATCGTGAGCTTCCATTTCGGCCTCCCCACCCCGGACCTGCTCGCCCGCGTGCGCGGCAGCGGCGCGCGGATCGTCGGCAACGCCACCAATGTGGCGGAGGCGCTGTATCTGGCCGGGGCGGGCTGCGACGCGATCATCGCTCAGGGCTATGAGGCGGGCGGGCACGCAGGCTATTTCCTCGGCGGCCATCATCCGATCGGCACCTTCTCGCTCGTGCCACGCATCGTGGACGCCGTTCGCCTGCCGGTGATCGCGGCGGGCGGCATATCCGATGCGCGCGGCGCGGCGGCGGCGATCGCGCTCGGCGCGAGCGGCGTGCAGGCGGGCACCGCCTTCCTCGTGACGGAGGAAAGCCTCGCCAGCGACATTCACCGCGCCGCGCTGGCGGGCAAGGGCAATGGCGACAGCGTGTTCACCAACCTCTTTTCCGGCCGCCTCGCGCGCGGCCTGCCCAACCGGCTGATCGGAACGCTGGGCGCGGTGAGCGACGCCGCGCCGCCCTTCCCGCTCGCCGGCGCGGCGCTCGCGCCGCTCCGCGCGAAGGCGGAGAGCGAGGGGCGCGGGGATTATTCGCCGCTCTGGGCCGGGCAGTCCGCGCCCTTGGCCCATGCCCGCCACGCGGCGGAGCTCACCGGGATATTAGGCGCAGCCGCGCTCTCCGCACGAAGGAGCCAGACATGACACTCGAGGTGATCCGCGTTCCCATGCTCAGCGACAATTACGGCTGGCTGGTCCACGATCCCGACAGCGGGGAGACGATGACGGTCGATCCCGGCGAGGCACAGCCGGTGCTCGACGCGGCGACCGCGCGGGGCTGGCGGATCGGACAGGTGTGGAACACCCACTGGCACCCGGATCATGTCGGCGGCAACGGCGCGGTGGTCGCGGCCACCGGCGCGACCGTCACCGGGCCGGAGGCGGAGCGCGCGAAGATCGGCCATCTCGATCGCGGCGTGGTCGAGGGCGACACGGTGATGCTGGGCCGGCATCGCGCCATCGTGATGGAGGTGCCGGGGCATACGGCGGGGCATATCGCCTTCCATCTGCCCGACGACGGGCTGATCTTCACCGGCGACACATTGTTCGCCATGGGCTGCGGGCGATTGTTCGAGGGCGACGCGCGGCAGATGTTCGGCAACATGCGCCGCCTCGCCGCCCTGCCGCCCGAGACGCGCGTCTATTGCGCGCATGAATATACCCAGTCGAACGGCCGCTACGCGCTCGTCGCCGAGCCGGACAATGCG
>JAYRJH010000371.1:0-3052 GCA_041906415.1 Sphingomonas sp.
CGGTCTGCACCCTGGGCTTCCGCGGAGAGGCGATTCCCTCGATCGCCAGCGTCGCGCGGATGACGCTGGAGAGCCGCCCGCACGGGAGCGACGGCTGGGCGCGGACGATCGACAATGGCGCGCTGGTCCGCGAAGGCCCGGCGGCGCTGCCGCCCGGCACGCGCGTGGTGGTGGAGGGGCTGTTCGCCCGCGTGCCCGCGCGGCGCAAGTTCCTTCGCTCCACCCGCAGCGAATATGCGGCCTGCCTCGACGTGGTGCGCAGGCTCGCGATGGCGCGGCCCGACATCGCCTTCACGCTGGAGCACGACGGCCGCCGCGCGCTCGCCGCGATGCAGGCGGAAGACCGGCCGGCGCGCGTCGCGCTCCTTACCGATCGCGCGCTGGCGGAGAATTCGGTCGCGGTCGATCTGGAGCGCGAGGGCGTGGTGCTCGGCGGGGTCGCTGGCCTGCCGACCTTCCATCGCGGGATAGGCGACCACCAATATCTGTTCGTCAACGGCCGCCCGGTGAAGGACCGTCTGCTGATCGGCGCGATTCGCGGCGCCTATGCCGAGATGATGCCGCGCGATCGCCATGCTGTGGTCGCCCTGTTCCTGGACGTGCCGCCCGATCAGGTCGATGTGAACGTCCACCCCGCCAAGACGGAGGTGCGCTTCCGCGATCCGGCGATGATCCGGGGGATGATCGTCAGCGGCATCCGGCGCGCGCTGGACGAGGCGGGTCATCGCGTCTCGCATCGCCCGGCGGAGGATACGCTCGCGATGTGGCGCAGCGAGCCTACGGTTCCGGCCGAGGCGCAGGAGACGATCTGGTCCGCCGCGCCCTCTCCGACGATATCCGTCGCGGATCGCCGCCCGACCTTCTCTGCGCCCCCGCCGCAGGCGCGCGCCGAACCGGCATGGTCGCCGCCGCCGGAGCGGGCGGATCATCCGCTCGGCGTCGCGCGCGGGCAGGTCGCCAGGACGTATATCGTCGCGGAGGCTGAAGACGGGCTGGTGCTCGTCGACCAGCACGCCGCGCACGAGCGGCTGGTGCTGGAGCGGATGCGCCGCGCGCTTGCGGGCGGTCGCGTCGCGTCGCAGGCGCTGCTGATCCCCGAGGTGGTGGAGCTGGACGAACCCGCCTGCGACCGGCTGGAGGCGCGCGCGGATGAGCTGGCCGAACTGGGGCTTGAGCTGGAGCGGTTCGGCCCACGCGCGATGCTGGTGCGCGCCACGCCCGCGCTGCTGGGGAGCGGCGATCCGGCCGGCCTCGTCACCGATCTGGCGGACGAGCTGGCGGCGTTCGATCAGGCCCTGTCGTTGCGCGAGCGGCTGGATGCGGTGGCGGGCACGATGGCCTGCCACGGCTCGGTCCGCGCGGGTCGCGTGCTCTCGGTCGCGGAAATGAACGCCCTGCTCCGCGAGATGGAGGTCACGCCGCACTCCGGCCAGTGCAACCACGGGCGCCCGACATGGGTGAAGCTGGCGCATGGGGATATCGAGAAGCTGTTCGGGCGGAAATAGCCTGTCCCGCCAGCGCCGGAACCAGCTCGTTTTCCTCACGGCGGGCTTTACCGATGTCGTCTTCCTGCGTGACGCGATGCGCCAGCCAGATGCAGAGCGCGGCGAGCGCCAGCCCGGCCGGCAGGTCGATCAGATAGTGCCAGCGGCTGGCGATCGCGTTGACAATGATATAACCGAAAAGCGGGATATAGGTGGGCAGCAATATCCTTCCATGCCGCAACGCGAACCACAGGAACACGAACGAGGTGCCGACATGGAGCGATGGCATCGCGGCCAGCCCGGTCATCAGATTCTCGCCGCCATGCGCCGCCAGCCAGCGCGGCCCGGCTGCCGCTGCAGTGTCGTGCAGGTGCAGCATGAATTGCTGGGTTTTGGTGGTGAAGGGATTGAGGCCGCTTTCGTAGAGGAACGGGCCGAGCGCGGGGAAGACCAGATAGCTGAGCGCGCCCAATCCCTGGATGAACAGTGCGGCGAGGAGCAGTCGCCGGAAGACCTGCGGCGTGCGCAGCGCGTGATAGCAGAAGCTGATGTAGAACAGGGCGATGAAGCCGATGATGTAGAGATTGGCGTCATATGGGACACCGGGGAGCAAGGCCCGCCGCGCGGCCATGCTTGCGTCGACCAGCGGCCGCATATGCTGATCGACCGACCAATAGAATTGATCGTAGCGCAGCGGGTTGATGAACTGCGCCCACAGTTTGAGATGGAAGTGGACGAACAGCACGATCGCGTAGCACGGCAGTCCTATCAGCAGGGGACGATATCGGCTTTTTCCGGTTCCCAGCGCCGCGCAGCCGGACCAGATCAGCAGGCCGAGCAACGGGAAGAGATAATGGATGCCGACGAATTGTGCGCTTCCGGTTGCCGGCAGGCGAATGGGCAGGTCGTATAGCACGGAAAAAGCGAGCAATATCACGACCATCAGTGCCGTGAACACGATCTCCACCGGCAAGGCCCTGATCCGCATGAAGAAATTTGCCCCCCGGTGATTTCCGCAGATGCGAGGGCTAAACCGGATTGGATAATGAACGCTTAATGATGTGAGTTCAGTGCGCCCGCACCGCCACGCCCGCCTTCGCCAGCGCGGCATGCGCGTCGGCGATCGTCGCTTCGCCGAAATGAAAAATCGAGGCCGCCAGCACCGCTGACGCATGGCCCTCCGTCACTCCGGCGACCAGATCGGCGAGGCTCCCCACGCCGCCGGACGCCACCACCGGCACGCTGGTGCGGTCCGCGATCGCGCGGATCAGGGCGAGGTCGTAGCCGTCGCGAGTGCCGTCGCGATCCATCGAGGTGATGAGCAACTCGCCAGCGCCCAGTTCCGCCAGCCGCAGCGCGTGCGCCACCGCGTCGATGCCGGTCGCGCGGCGGCCGCCATGGGTGAACACCTCCCAGCCGTCGCCGCTGCGCCGCGCGTCTACGCTCGCCACGCAGCACTGGCTGCCGAAGCGCTCGGCGATATCGGACACCACCTCCGGCCGCGCGACGGCGGCGGAATTGACCGCCACCTTGTCCGCCCCGGCCAGTAGCAATGCGCGCGCGTCGTC
>JAYRJH010000372.1:0-3047 GCA_041906415.1 Sphingomonas sp.
CAGGGCGCCCTGCAGGGACTCCTCAATATCCATTTCCCGGACGGGACGGTCCTCCAGATCCACACCTTTGCCGATCCGCTGATCGATGATGCGCTGGACGCGTTCCTTGATCTCAAGACGCGCGATGACCCGCTGATCCAGGCTTCGGCGCGGCGCACCCACGCCTATCTGAGCGATGGTCGTCATGGTCTCAAGGCCCTGCACGGCATCCCGGTCCGCAACTTCCGCACGCTTCTGTCGATCAAGACGCGGCGGCCGCTGGGCGAGGATCTACGGCGGCAGGTCGAGGAGCAGCTCGCAAAGGTTGGAATCCGCCGCCTCCCTCCCCAGGAGATGGTCGCCTTCTACCGCCGCATCTTCAACGGCGTCGCCGATGCGGCTCCGGGCGTCTTCGCCGACGGAACGACAACGGGCGCCCCCCCGATCGCGAAACAGATCATCGACGCGGGCCCGGACCTCATATTCGAGGGCGCGGAGGTATTCCTGGGCAACTAGGTCGCACGCTGCCTGACGCCCAAGGCACCGGCGCGGCGCATCACCGCCGAACGCGCCAACCGGTTGATGGGCGGCATGCGCGGCGCCTCCGAAGACAGCGACCAGATTGGCGGGCCGTTCCTATACACGCTCAACATCCTGTTCGATCACTCGCAATTCGAGATCCACAAGCGCGCGCAGATCCTTTCTGCCCAGAAGGCGGCAGGATCGTTCGCGGTCGAGGTCGGAAAGCAGATCGAGGAGATCGGCTGGATCCTCGATGAGGCGGGCAATTCGAAGTTCGTCCGGGTGATCCCGACCGTCTGGGTCTTCGGGCGCGACCGTGCCCATGCGCGCGACCTTGCCGCACGGGCAAAGCGACTGTGGGAGGGCGAGCCCCTGCCCTTCTCCATGCAGGAGGAGAGTTATCTCAACCCGACATTGTTGGTGATGAGCCTGCCGTTCGGACTTTATCCCGACCGCACAACGCTGCGCCTGCTCGAGCGCGACTTCAGGATGCCGGTCAAGGCCGCCGTCCTGATGGCGCCGATCCAGACCGACTTTCGCGGCGGCGGCCGCCCGGCCCTGCTCTACACCGGCCGCAAGGGACAGCTTATCACGCTCGACCTCTTCGATCCGAGGATCAACAACTACAACTTCATCGTCTCGGCCGAGAGCGGTGCGGGCAAGAGCTTTCTGCTCAACAACCTTTGCCAGCAATATTATGCCTGCGGCGCGCTCATCCGCATCATCGACATCGGCGGCAGCTACCGCAAACTCTGCACGCTGTGCTCGGGGCGCTACATCGATATCGGCGACGAGCATCTCGTTCTCAACCCGTTCGACATGGGGCTTGCGCTCGACGGCGACGACAAGCAGTCGGCGATCACCATGGCCGTCGCGATCGTCGCGGAAATGGCCAATGCATCGACCCGCAAGGGCGTCACGACGTCCGAATGGAATCTTCTCAAGTCGGCCGTCCAATGGACCATCGACACTGGACGGGCCGACTTTGGCATCGACGCTGTGCGCGAATGGCTCGGCACCTATCCGTCGCTCGTCGAGACCGATCTCGACCGCGTCGACCATCTCGTGCCGACCGCACGCGAGCTCGCCTTCAATTTGCGCGATTTCGGGTCGGGCGGTGCCTACGGCCATTATTTCAACGGACCATCCACGCTCGACATCCGCAACGACGAATTCGTGGTGCTGGAGCTCGAACGCCTGAAGTCGATGCCGGACCTCTTCAACGTCATCGTCATGGTTGTCGTGAATGCGGTCACGCAGGAGCTTTATCTTTCAGCGCGCGACCGTCCGCGCTTTGTCCTGTGCGACGAGGCAGCACAGTTCATGACCCGGACAGAGGGCCAGGATCTGTCGCGCCTCGCCGAGGCATTCGGCCAGGGCTACCGCCGCGCGCGAAAATATCGCGGCTCGTTCGGGATCGTGCTGCAGTCGATGAACGACCTCATGCTGTTCGCGGGCACGGGCCAGGTCATCCTCGAAAATGCTGCGACACGCTTTCTGCTGCAGGGTTCGACCTATGACCGCGCAGTCGAGAACAAGATCCTCGATTATTCGGGCTTCGTCCTCGATCTGCTGAAGTCGGTCCGAAACTCGAAGCCAAATTACAGTGAGGTCTTCATCGACTCGCCGCTCGGCCTCGGCATCGCGCGGCTCGTCGTCGATCCATTTTCCTACTGGATCAACACCTCTGCCCCGGATGAGGTTGCAGCATTCGAGGCGCTGATGCGCGAGGGGCTATCGCCGCTCGAAGCCGTGTGCCGGCTTGCCGGCGTGGAGCCGTCGCAGATCCTGGGCGCGCCGTCGGCACCGGCCTTCGTCGGAGCATGACGGTTATGGCACGCCATCGTCCTCACCCCGATCAGCTCCCGCTCAACTGGTCCGACAACGAAGCCATCGAGATGATCGTCGAGCAGCGTCTCGCCGCGCGGTTCGAGGCGGAGTCTTTCCAGTGGCGATTCCGGCTCGTGGCAATCGAGACGATGATGATCGGCCTTCTGGTGCTCGTCGCGGGGCTGCTGCTCAAACAGCCTACAATGATGGTGCTGCGCGCCTCGCTTCTGGTCGCTGCTTCCTGCTTTGCAACCGGCCTGCTGCTGCTCAGTCTCTCGGCGGGCACGGCGAAGCTGATGAGCCGCCTGCGGCGGGGGAAGCGCCGATGAACGGCCTCATCTCCTCGACGCCGTCGCAATCGGCGGTCCGGCTCACGGTCAGTGGCTTCTTGCTCATGCTGGTCCAGAGCACGCTCCTGCTTATGTCGCCGTCGCTCGGCGACGGAGCGGGTGTCCTGATCTGGACGCTGACCCCGCTCGCGTCCTGCGCGTTCATCGCTGCCCTTGTTGGCATTCCCGAGCCCCCCGAAGGGTATTGGAGGCAGCGTCATGGCCGCTGACCTGCTTCGCCGAGTACGGCGCGGGCCCATCCTGGTGCTGCTCGCCGCCGGCAATGCGCTGGCGGTTGCGGCCGCATTCGCCGCGGCCGGCCCCGTCGCCGGGAACGTCGCCTCGCGCAGCACGATCGGCCGGACCTGGCCGATTGCGGAACCTGAC
>JAYRJH010000373.1:0-3014 GCA_041906415.1 Sphingomonas sp.
GCGGAGGATTTCTGCGGCGCATTGCGAGATATCACCGGCGAGCCGTTCATCCCGGCCGAGAATTTCTTCGAGGCGCTGGGGTCGAACGATCCGCTCGTCCACCTTTCCGGCACGCTCAACACGCTGGCGGTGGCGCTCACCAAGATCGCCAACGACATCCGCCTGCTCGGCTCCGGCCCGCGCTGCGGGATCGGGGAGTTGGACCTGCCGGCGAACGAGCCTGGCAGTTCGATCATGCCCGGCAAGGTCAATCCCACGCAATGCGAGATGCTGACGATGGTCGCGGCGCAGGTGATCGGCAATCATGTCGCGATCACCGTCGGCGGCGCGCAGGGGCATCTGGAACTGAACGTGTTCAAGCCGATGATCGGCGCTGCAGTGCTGCGCTCGATCGACCTGCTCGCGGTGGGCATGGAATCCTTCGCCGAACGCTGCGTCGACGGGCTGGAAGCGAACGAGCGCCGGATCACGGAGCTGCTCGATCGCTCGCTGATGCTGGTGACGGCGCTCGCGCCCGAGATCGGATACGACAATGCCGCCAAGATCGCCAAGCACGCCCATGCCGAGGGCCTGACCCTCCGTGAGGCGGGTGTTGCGCTCGGGCTGGTGGATACGGATACGTTCGACCGCGTTGTCCGCCCTGAGAAAATGCTGGGAGGTTCCTGATGCTGCGGACTGTGATCGGCGCGCTGGTCGGCGCGGAGCTGGACCGGCGCGAGGGCGGCGAAGGGGTGAAGGGCGCCGTTCTGGGCGCGATCGTCACCCGCGTGGTGATGCGCACCGGGCCGCTGGGGCTGGCGCTCGGCGGGGCCTATATCGCGAAGAAGGCGCTCGATCGCCGCAAGGAGCGGCGGGCAGAAGCGGCCAAAGCGGATTGACGCTCATCTTCATGCCGGGCCTGATCCGGCATGACGACAATGGATCGGGCAACGCGCCGGCACGGCCGGGCTTGACGCCCGCCCCCTGCGCACGCCAGTAGCGCGCATGGACGTTCCCACCCAGCCCGACGACCATGGCTTCAAGCGCCGCGGCGTGCTCTTCGTTTTGTCCTCGCCGTCGGGCGCGGGCAAGTCGACCATCGCGCGCAAGCTGCTGGCGGACGATCCGCATCTGTCGATGTCTGTTTCCGCCACCACCCGCCCGATGCGCCCCGGCGAGGTAGACGGGAAGGATTATCACTTCGTCACGCTGGATCGCTTCCGCGAGATGGCGTCGGCGCACGAGTTCCTGGAATGGGCGCACGTATTCGACGAGCGCTACGGCACACCGCGCGCGCCGGTGGAGGAGATGCTGGCGGCGGGCAAGGACGTGCTGTTCGACATCGACTGGCAGGGCGCGCAGCAACTCTACCAGATCGCGGGCGGAGACGTGGTGCGCGTGTTCATCCTGCCGCCGTCGATGGAGGAACTGCACCAGCGCCTGCTGAAACGCGCGACGGATTCGATCGAGATCATCGACCGCCGCATGGCGCGGGCCGCCAATGAGGTGAGCCACTGGGACGGTTACGATTACGTGCTGGTCAACGACGACATCGAGGACTGTTTCCGGAAGGTGCGCACGATCCTTGCAGCCGAGCGGCTTCGCCGCTCGCGCCAGACGGGGCTGATCGGCTTCATCAGGAAGCTGCGCCGGGCGGGATGACGGCCTTTCAAGCCGCCCCGGCGCAAGGGGGAGGCTCTAACCCAGCCGCGCGGCCGTCTCGCGGATCAGCGCGATCATGTTGGGGATGCCCTGCGTCCGGTTGGAGCTGAGCTGCGCCTTCAGCTCGAACGGCGCGAGCGCCGCATCGATATCGGTGGCGGAGACTTCAGCCGGGGTGCGGTCCTGCACCGTCGCCAGCACCAGCGCGATGATCCCCTTGGTGATCGCCGCATTGCTGTCCGCAAGGAAATGGAGCGTCCCGTCCTCGCGCTGCTGCGGATAGACCCACACCGCCGCCGAGCACCCGCGCACCAGGGTCGCATCGGTCTTCAGCGCCTCCGGCATCGGCTCCAGCGCGCGGCCGAGATCGATCAGCAGGCGGTAACGATCGTCGGCGTCGAGGAATTCATATTCCGCCTGCAGATCGGCGATATCGATGCGGTCGGCCATGGTGGCGCGGCCTAGAGGCTTGGCTCCGCCTTCGCAACCTTGCGCCCTCAGAGGTCCACGCCGGCGGCGATCGCCTCCAGTTTGCGGATGCGTTCGCGCAGGTCCGCGATCTCGATCCGCGCGCTCGCGCTGGCCGTGCCGGGCGCGCGCATCTCATGATCGGCGGCAAGCTGCTGCTGCTTCAGTTGCAGCCAGCCGCGCCAGCCGGAAAGCCCCGCGTAGACCAGCATCGCCAGCCCGGCCAGCCCGGCGGAGGCCATGGTGAGATAGAAACTGGGGTCGGACATGGTGCGACTCCTCGTTCAATTATCACGCAGCTCATCGATCTGACGGCTCAGATCGTTGCTGCCATGATTGTCGGTGATGACACGCTCAAGGACGGCCACGCGCTCCCTGAGCTGACGGATTTCGTCACGCGCGGCGATCAAATCGGCCGTTGGGGGCTGGTTGCCGCCCTGCATACGGCTGATCGCGCGATGGCGATCGGAAAGAACCTTGCCCAGCGTCACGATCAGCACGATCGCGACCACCATCGAAAACGGACCCATGACTGCGGCTCCTCTATTCTGTCTGTTCGCGCCGGTTCAGCGGCCGCGCAGCGCCTCGATCTCGGCGGCGGTGCGGGTGGCGGGATCGGTGGCGATGCGTTCCAGAACCGCGATCCTTTCCTCCAGCCGGCTGACCTGCCCGGTCAGTTTTTCGTTCTCGTTCGACAGGAGCATGATCCGCCGCTGGTCGTCGAGGCTGGAGCCGCCGCGATTGCGGCCCCGGCGGTGGCCGTCCGGGGGATCGAGCGGATAGCCGTGCCTCGCCTGCACCCAGGTGCGGAAGGAGCGGCTGCCGAACACGATCGCGACGATGGCGATCGGCACCAGATAGGCAAAATCGAAATGGTGCATGATTGGTCTCTCTTGCGTGGCCCG
>JAYRJH010000006.1:0-412 GCA_041906415.1 Sphingomonas sp.
GAATGACGAGGGAGTCGGCTATATCCGCCAGTCGCGCCAGATCATCGACGCGATGCTGCACGAAGAACTGCAATTGCTGCGCGGCAGGGAACGTAGCCAGTCGCGCACGCAAACCCTGTTCCTCGCGACGCTTATCGCGGCAGGATCGCTGATCCTGATCGTCGCCATCACCACCCTGTTTCTGGTGCGCCGCAATCTCGTCGCGCTCCACCAGTCCCGCATCGAACTTCACCGGATGAACGACGAGCTGGAGGACATGGTCGAGGCGCGCACGGCGGAGCTGCAGCGCGCCAATACGGAAATCCAGCGGTTCGCCTATATCGTCTCGCACGATCTGCGCGCGCCGCTCGTCAACGTGATGGGCTTCACCGCGGAACTGGAGGTCGCGCGCAAGCTGGTCGCGGATTATCTG
>JAYRJH010000006.1:422-21495 GCA_041906415.1 Sphingomonas sp.
CGGAAAGCGACGCTCAGGGGTGGAAAGCGCCCGATCCGGAGACGCGCCGCGCGGTGGAGGAGGATTTGCCGGAAGCGATCGGCTTCATCCGCAGCTCGACGCAGAAGATGGATCGACTGATAAACGCGATCCTCAACCTGTCGCGACAGGGGCGGCGGATGCTCTCGCCCGAAAGGCTCGATCTCACTGCGCTCGCGCGCGGCATCGCGGACAGCCTCGAACACCGCATCCAGGAAACGGGAACGACCCTGAATGTCGCGCCCTTGCCGATGGTGGTGAGCGACCGGCTCGCGATCGAGCAGATACTTTCGAACCTGATCGAAAACGCGCTCAAATATCTGAAGCCGGGGCGGCCGGGGATGATCCTGGTGAGCGGCGGGATCGAGCTGGGACGCGTCTTCATCAATGTGTCGGACAACGGACGCGGTATCGATCCGCGCGATCATGAGCGCATCTTCGACCTGTTCCGAAGGTCGGGAGCGCAGGATCAACCCGGCGAGGGCATCGGCCTTGCACATGCCAGGGCGCTTGCCTATCGCCTCGGCGGCAAGATCGAGGTGCAATCGACGTTGGGCGAAGGATCGACCTTTCGCTTGAACTTGCCGAAGGAATGGCGTGGCGGAGAAGACAATGCCGGATCACCAGCAACCCGTTAATATCGTTATGATCGAGGATGACGAAGGCCATGCCCGTCTGATCGAGAAGAATATCCGCCGCGCGGGCATTTCGAATGCCATCCATCATTTCACCAATGGAACCTCCGCGCTGGAGTTCCTTTACGATGGAGACGAGGGGCCTGTTCGCAACGGCCCGGCGCTCGTCCTGCTCGATCTCAACCTGCCGGACATGAGCGGCACGGACATCCTTGCACGGCTGAAGGGCGACGGCAGCCCGCTTCGCCGGACGCCGGTCGTCGTGCTCACCACCACGGACGACAAGGTGGAGATACAGCGCTGCTACGATCTCGGCTGCAATGTCTACATCACCAAGCCGGTGAATTATGAGAATTTCGCCGAAGCGATTCGCCAGCTCGGCCTGTTCCTGTCGGTGATCCAGGTTCCGAATCCGGATCTCGCTTGATCAAGCCTTCTGCCTCCATCCTCTATATCGACGACGACGACGGTATTCGTCGCCTCGTGTCGCGGGCGCTCGCGCGCAAGGGCTTCCGTGTCTCCACGGCCGCCAGCGGGCGGGAAGGCATCGAGCTGGCGCGCGTGCAGGAATTCGCGCTGATCGCGGTCGATCATTACATGCCCGGCCAGGACGGCCTTGCGACGCTGGCGGCGCTTCGCGCGCTGCCGAACTGCCCGCCCGTCGTCTATGTGACCGGATCGGAGGAAAGCCGGATCGCGGTGGCCGCGCTCAAGGCGGGGGCGGACGATTATGTCGTCAAGTCCGTCGGCGAGGATTTCCTCGACCTGCTCGGCAACACGTTCGAGCAGGTGCTGGAACGCACGGAGCTGCGCCGCGCGCGGAAACATGCCGAGGAGGAGCTTCGGATCAGCAACGCCCGGCTCAAGGCGATGCTGAAGGAGGTCAATCACCGCATCGCCAACAATCTCCAGATGGTGATGTCCTTCCTGGCATTGCAGGCGAAATCGCTTACGGATTCCGGGGCGCGGGAAGCGCTGCGGAAAACGGAGCAGCGCATCGCGACGATCGTCCAGGTCAATCGCCGCCTCTACACCACCGGGGACGTGGAGTTCGTGGCGATGGAGGATTATCTGGCCGGGCTTGCCGCTGATCTGAGCGAAAGCTGGTCCACGTCGGCGGCCCGGCGGGTGATCGCCTCCGCCGCGCCGCTTCGCCTGTGCACGGACAAGGCCGTGGCGCTGGGCATGATCGCGAACGAATGGGTCAGCAACGCCTGCAAATATGCCTATGGGGAAACGGATGAAGGCGAGGTCCGGATAAGTCTCGGGCTGCGCGGCGACACCCTGCTGGAACTCGCCGTCGAGGATGACGGGGTGGGGCGTCGCGACGATGGCCCGGTTCGCGGAACGGGGCTGGGCACCCGGCTCGTCGAGGCGATGGGGCGGACCCATGAGGCCGATATCCGTTATGGCCCGGTGCCGGAAACCGGCCGGGGAACGCGCGCGTCGATCACATTGCCCCTCGGCAGGAAAGACCTCGCCCCGCCCGCCAGCGCCGCGTGGCCGGGCGAGGACGATTCCTGATCCCCGGCGTCACGCTCCGGCGGCGGCGTCCGGATGCGCCCGCCAGCCGCCGCCGGTCGCCTCGATCAGCGCCACGCTGGCTTCCAGCTCGCGGGTGCGCAGGTCCAGCGCGGTGCGCCGGGTGCGCAGCGCCGTCGTCTGCGCGGTGACGACGTCCAGATAATCCACCGCGCCGCCGACATAGCGGTTCATCGATATCTGCTCCGCCTGCCGGGCCATGCGGACGGCCTGCGCTTCGGCGGTGGATTCGTCGCCGAGGTGGTGGAGCTGCGAGAGGCCGTCCTCCACTTCCTGGAAGGCATCGAGGACATGGCGGCGATATTCCGCCGTCGCCTGATCCCAGCGCGCCTTCGCGGCCGCCAGCTCGGCATGTCGCCGTCCGCCCTCGAACAGGTTGAGCACCGCGCCGGGGCCGATCGACCAGAAGATGTTCGGCGCGCCGATCAGTCCCGCCAGCCCGGTGTTCTGGAAGCCGCCGCTGCCGCCCAGCCCGATCGCGGGGAAGAAGGCCGCCTTGGCCACGCCGATCCGGGCATTGGCGGCCGCCATGCGGCGCTCCGCCGCGGCGACGTCGGGCCGCCGCTGCAGCAAGGTGGAAGGCAGGCCGACCGGGATCGCGGGCAGGGCGAGCGGAGCATCCGCCGGGACGATGGAGAAGCTCGATGCGGGCGTTCCGATCAGGCTGGCGATCGCGTGCTCGCAGCGCGCGCGGGCGGCGGCGACGTCCGCCAGTTGCGCCTTCGCCTCCGCGAGCTGCGCGCCGGACCGGCCGGTGTCGAGGCCGGAGGCGATGCCGCCGTTGAAGCGCCGCCGGGTCATGTCGTCGGCCCTCTGATAGGTGTCGGCTGCGGCCGAAAGCAGCGCCGCCTGCGCGTCATAGCCGCGCAGCGCGATGTAGGTGAGCGCCAGCCGGGATTCGAGGCTGAGCCGGATCGCGGCTAGATCGTCCGCGCTCGCCTCCGCCGTCGCGCGTCCGGCCGCGACATTGTTGCGGACGCGGCCCCACAGATCGAGCTCGAAGGCGAATTGTCCGCCTAATGTGTCGGCGGGATAGAGGTCCGGCTGGTTGCTGCCGCGCAGCGGGCGATTGTCCGACTGGCGGTTGTCGGTCGCTTCGCCGGACAGGCCGATCGACGGGAACAGCGCGGATCGGGCGAGGCGCAGGTCGGCGCGCGCCTCGTCATAGCGGGCAAGCGCCTCCGCCAGCGTCGGGTTGCCGTGCTCGATCTGCGCTTCCAGCTCGTCCAGCTTGCGGTCGCCGTAGAGCGTCCACCATTGCCCCGCCAGCGCCGGATCGCCCGGCGTCGCGGCAACCCATGGGCCGGCTTCCTTGAAGGCGGGCGGCGTAACCGTGACGGGCACATGATAGGCGGGCGCCATCGAGCAGCCGGCGAGCGCACCCGCCGCCGTCAGCAGCAAAGCCAGACGCGGCTTACGCATGATTGCCCTCGACACGGACAAGCTCCCCGTCGCTGATCGAATCCGGCGGATTGTCCACCACGCGATCGTTCGGCTTCAGGCCGGACACCACTTCCACCGTCTGGCCCAGATCGCGGCCGATGGTGATGCGGCGAAGCCGGACGTGACCGTCCGCACCGACCAGCGCCACCTGCGTCCCCTGGGAACGGAACACGAGCGCGCTCGACGGTATCTGCACGTTGCCGCCCTGCGAGGGCACGTCGAACCGCACCTGCGCATAGCCGCCGGGGCGCAGCACCTCGCCGGGATTGTCGGCGACGAGCTGCACCTGGAACGTCCCCGATTGCGGGTCGACCGCGCCGGAATCACCGACGACATGCGCGGGGAAGGTGCGCTGGGGATAATCCGGCACGGTCAGCGTCGCGGCGGCGCCGTTGTGGATCTCCGCCGAATAGACCTGCGGCACGTTGACGTAGACGCGGATGCGGCTGACGTCGGCAACCGCGAACAGCGGCTGTTGCGTCGTCGCGCCGGGGCCGACGAGGTCGCCGATATCGGCCGCGCGCGTCGTCACGATTCCGGCGAAGGGCGCGCGCAACGTGGCGAAGCCCTTGAGCGCGAGCAGGCGGCCGAGATTGGCCTTCGCCGCATCCACCGCCGCCGTCCGGGCCGCGAGGCTGCCGTTCTTCTCGTCCGTCTCCTGCTGCGACACCGAATGGCTGGCGAGCAGGTCGTTCCACCGCGCCGCCGTGCTGCGCGCGAGCCTTTGGTCCGCGACGGCGCTGGCGAGCGCGGCGCGCGCCTGATCGATCTGCTGATCCAGCTCCGGTGTGTCGATCACGCCCAGCGGCGTTCCAGCGCCGACATGCGCGCCGATGTCGCGATACCAGGCCTTCACATAGCCGCCGACGCGCGCATACAGCTTCGCCGCATTCCATGCCGCCAGCGTGGCCGGAAGGGAGAGCGGATCGGTCGCGGCATCGTGCTTCACGGGAACCAGATGAACCGCCGGGATCGATCGCGCGTCGGACCATTGCTGCGCCGTGGCGGTGTCGCCCATCCGCCCCGCGACGCCAATGGCCACGGTGCCGGCGGCGGCTATCGCGGCGACGATCCCGGCGATCTTCAGCCCCCGGGGCGCCTGTGCTTGTGCCTCTTCATGCATGAGCCAGATTTCCATCGGATAGAGAAGTGGTTTCGGGTGTGTCGGCGGGCCGGCGATCGCGGCGATGGGCAATGCTGAACACCACCGGCACGAACACGAGGGTCGCGATCGTCGCGCAGATCAGGCCGCCGATCACCGCGCGGCCGAGCGGGGCGTTCTGCTCGCCACCCTCGCCAAGGCCCAGCGCCATCGGGGCCATGCCGATAATCATCGCGAGCGCGGTCATCAGCACTGGGCGGAAACGGGTGGCCCCGGCCTCCGCCGCCGCCTTCAGCGCGTCGCCGGTCGCGGCCAGCCGCTCCCGCGCGAAGCTCACCACCAGCACGCTGTTGGCGGTGCCCACGCCCATGCACATGATCGCGCCCGTCAGCGCCGGCACGGAAAGCGGGGTATGCGTCGCGAACAGCATCCACACGATTCCCGCGAGCGCCGCCGGCAGCGCGGAGATGATGACGACCGGATCGATCCACGACTGGAAGTTGACGACCACCAGCAGGTAGATCAGCACGATCGCGCCAGCGAGGCCGAACAGCAGCCCGGTGAAGGCGGTGTTCATCGTCTCCACCTGGCCGCGCAGCGCGATGCTCGCGCCCTTCGGCCGTTCGGCCTTCATCTGGCTGATTTCCTTCTGGATATCGGAGGCGACCGCGCCCAGGTCGCGCCCTTGCGTGGTGGCGTATATGTCGTAGACCGGCTGCACCGCATAATGCGACACCACCGCCGCGCTCGGTTCGCGGGTCATCTGCCCGAGGCCGCCGAGGATGGCGGAGTGGCCGGGCTGCGATCCGGTGATCGGCAGATTGTCCACCTGCGACAGGGAGTCGATCCGGTATTGCGGCGTCTGCACCACGATCGGATAGGACACGCCGTTCCGGGGATTGAGCCAGAAGGCAGGCGCGACCTGGAAGCTGCCCGCCAGGTTGACCGACAGGCTGCGCGTCACGTCATTCTCGGTGATGCCGACACGGTCCGCGCGGGTGCGGTCGATATCGAAGCCGAGTTCGGGGTAATCGTTCGCCTGCTGCACGCGCACGTCGGCGATGCCGGCGATATGGCGCAGCCGCGATTCGAGCTTGTGGGCATAGGCTTCGCCGCCTTTCGTGTCCGGCCCGGCGATCTGGATGTCGATCGCCGATCGCAGCGACCGCACATAGCCGGCGGTCGGCTTGTGGTTCTCGTTCAGGGTGATGAGGATGTCGCCGTCCTGCGGCCCGACGCCGCCGGTGTTCGAATAGGCGCGGTTGATGCCGCTGACCGGCAGGCCGATATTGTCCACGATCGATCCGAGCTGGTCCGGCGGCACGATCTGGCGGATGCGGTCCTCGATCCGGTCGAACAGCGCCGCCGTCTCCTCGATGCGGGTGCCGACCGGCGCGCGGACGTGCAGGCTGATCTGGCCGGTATCGACCGTGGGGAAGAAGTTGCGCCCCAAAAGCGGGATCAGCGCGAAGGACACCAGCACCACGCCGAGGAATGCGGGCACGAACAACCGCCGCCGCGCCAGCGCGAAATCCAGCACTGAGATGTAATAGGACCGCACGGCCTCGAACCGCCGCTCGAAGCCGTGCTGGAAGGCGCGCAGGGGATTGCGCGTGTCCGGCCTGCCTGCCTTGGCGTCGTGACTCACCATCACCTCGACGGTGTGCTGGCTGGCGTGCTGGCGCAGCAGGTAGTTGCCCATCGTCGGCACCAAAGTCCGCGACAGCACGAAGGAGGCGATCATCGCGAACACCACCGCCTCCGCCATCGGCGCGAACAGGAAGCCCGCGATCCCCGGAAGGAAGAACATCGGCAGGAAGGCGATGCAGATGCAGAGCAGCGAGACGAAGGCCGGGCGCACGATCTGCTCCGCGCCGTCCAGGATCGCCTGCCGCACCGTCTTGCCCTGTTCGAGATGCCAGTTGATGTTCTCGATCGTGACCGTCGCATCGTCGACGAGGATGCCGACCGCGAGTGCGAGGCCGCCGAGCGTCATGATGTTCAGCGTCTCGCCCGCCGCCGACAGCGCGGCGACGGCGGCGAGGATGGCAAGCGGGATCGACGCGGCGATGATGACGGTGGAGCGCCACGAGCCGAGGAACAGCAGGATCATCAGCGAGGTCAGCATCGCCGCGATCGCGCCCTCGCGCACCACGCCGGAGATCGCCGCCTTCACGAACAGCGACTGGTCCGACAGCGCCTCCACCTTCAGCGAGGGTGGCAGGGTTTCCTTGAGCCGGGGCAGCAGCGCCTTCACCTGATCGACGATCGCGATGGTCGATGCCGATCCGCTCTTGAGCACGGTCATCAGCACCGCGCGGCCGCCGTTCACGCGCACCACGTTGCGCTGCGGCGGCGATCCGTCGCGGACATGGGCGACATCGCGCATGTAGACGGTCGCGCCGTCCACCGTGCGGATCGGCAGGTCGTTGAGCTGGTCCACCACCTCCGGGCTGTTGTTGAGGCGGACGTTATATTCATATTGCCCGATCTTGGTGGTGCCGGCGGGCACGATCTGATTCTGCGCCGCCAACGCCGCGCCCACGTCCGCAGCGGAGAGGTGGCGGGCCTCAAGCGCGGCCGGATCGAGATCGATCTGGATCTGCCGCTCCTTGCCGCCATAGGGGGAGGGGATGGCGGCGCCCTGCACCGACGCCAGCGTGGGACGGATGAAATTCTGCCCGAGGTCGAAGATCTTCTGCTCCGACAGCGATGCGGAAGACAGCGCGAGCTGAAGGATCGGCACGGTCGAGGCATTGTAGTTCAGGATCAGCGGCGGGGTGATGCCCGGCGGCATCTGCTTCAGCACCGTCTGCGAGACGGACGTCACCTGCGCGGTCGCGGTGCGGATATCCACGCCGGGGCGGAAATAGATCTTCACGATGCCGATGCCGGCCAGCGACTGGCTTTCGACGTGATCGATATCGTTCACCGTCGTGGAAAGCTGCCGCTCGTAATAATAGATCACGCGGCCCGCCATTTCCTCCGGCGGAAGCCCGCGATAGGTCCATACCGCCGCGATCACCGGGATCTTGATGTCGGGGAACACGTCGGTGGGCGTGCGGAATGCCGCGATGCCGCCTGAAAGCAGGATCAGGATCGCGAGGACGACGAACGTATAGGGCTTGCTGAGCGCGAGCTTGACGAGCTGGAGCATGGCGATCCCGAAAAACTGGACACATGCCCGCGCCGCGCCGGCCGGGCGGCCGCCTATCTCTGCCTGTTCGGGAATTCAGGCGAGTGAAATGAATTTAATGTCGTGAAGCGGCTAGGCGCGGATGCGCGCGATCAGCCCCGGCGCTGCGTCGGCAAGCTCCAGCGTGAAGCCGTGAACGTGCATGATCGCGCTCACCACGCTCAGCCCGAGGCCGGAGCCGGGGATGCCGGCGGCGCCCGGCAGGCGGTGGAAGCGCCGCAGCACGGCCTCGCGATCCCCGGCGGCGATGCCGGGGCCGTCGTCGATCACCTCCACGATGACGCGATCCTCGTTGCCGGCGGCGCGCAGTTCCACCTTGCCTTCGGCGAACTTGATCGCATTGTCGACCAGATTGCTCAGTGCCTCGAACAGCAATTCGCGATCGGCGTGGATGCGGAGCCGGGCCGGAGCGTGGACGGTGAGCGCCACGCCGCCTTCTTCCGCCAGCGGGCCGTAAAGCTCCTCCACTTCCCTGACCAGCGCGCCCACGTCCACCTCGCCCAGCCCCGATCGCCGCGCGCTCGCCTCCAGTTCCGATATGCGCAGCAATGCGGAAAAGCGCGTGAGCAGATCGTCCAGGTCCGCCGTGGCTTCGGCGACCAGCGCACGACCCTGCTCCGCCGGGAGCGGCTCGCCCGCGAGCTGGTGGAGGCGGGCGCGCACGCGCGTCAGCGGCGTGCGCAGGTCGTGCGCGATCGCGTCGGTGGCGGATTTCACCTGCGCGATGACGCGCGCCACCTCCTCGATCATCTGGTTGAGCGTGGCCGCGAACTGGTCCAGCTCGTCGTTGCGCCCGGCGATCGGCATCCGGGTGTCCAGCTTGCCGGCGGCGATCGCGTGACTCGCTTGCTGGAGATCACGCACGCGGCGCAGCGGCTTGATGCTGAGCAGCACCGCGATGACGAGCACGCCCAGCAGGCTCGCCACGCCGCTGCCGATCAATATCTCCAATATCCGCCGGCGCAGTCCGTGGATCTGGCTAATGTCGCGCCCCAGCAGGATCAATTCGCGCTGCGGCGTGCGGACGGCGAGCACGCGCAGGGGGCCGTGCAGGCCGGCGTGGGCGGCGACGTTGAACGGCCGGTCGATGGCGACGATCCGCGCCAGCCGGATATTGCCCGCCACCATGTTCCCCTCGCCGTCGATCAGCGCGAAATAGCTGAACCCCTGCGCGCCATTGTCGATCTCCGAGCGAATCCGCGCGGGCAGCAGGGCAGGGGGCGTAAGAAGCAGGCTCTGCGCCTTTTCATAGAGGATGCGGTCGTTCCGCGCGGTCAGCTCGCGCGCGGTGAGCAGGTAGATCAACCCCAGCATCGCCACCACGCTCGCCAGGAACAATCCGCCGAGCAGCAGGGTCAGGCGGAAGCTGCTGGTGGAGCGGACGTCGCGGAAGCGCAGCCGGTCAGACAGCATCGAGCCGATAGCCTTCGCCCTTGAGCGTGGAGATGGCGGAAGGGCGGCCGGGCCGGTCGATCTTCTTGCGCAGCCGTGCGATATGCACGTTGATGAGGTTGGCGCCGGGATCGAAATGATAGCGCCATACCTGCTCGAAGATCACCCGCCGGCTCACCGTCTTGCCGAGGTTGCGGGCGAGGAATTCGAGCAGCCGAAACTCCATGTGGAGCAGGCGCACCGGCTCCCCGTCCACCGTCACGGAACGGCGGATCAGGTCGATCTCGATCGCGCCGGCGCGCAGCACGGATTTCCCGGCGGAGGCCGCGCGGCGCAGCAGCGCCTCCACCCGCATCGCCATCTCGTCCGGCGCGAACGGCTTGGTGAGATAATCGTCGCCGCCAGCGCGCAGCCCGGCGATCCGCTCGTCCACGTCGCTCAACGCGGAGATCATCAGCACGGGGGTGGCGACGCCGTTGTCGCGCAGCCGCTGCACCACCGCCAGCCCGTCCAGCGTGGGCAGCATGCGATCCAGCGTGATCGCGTCGAAGGGGTTCAGGATCGCCAGCTCCACGGCTTCCGCGCCGTCATGCGCCGTCCGCGTCTCATGGCCGTTCCGCTGCAACTCCCCCGCGATCGCGTCGGCGGTAACGGAATCGTCTTCGACAACGAGGATGCGGGCCATGGGCGATAGGTAAAGCGCCGTCCGGGTTGCGCAAGCCTGCCGTCACCCCGTGACGTGCCTCACCGCGCGGGCGAGGGCGCTTTGCGTGAAGGGCTTGCCGAGGCGATGGATGGTCGAACCCAGCCCTTCGGGAATCTCGCCATAGCCGGTGGCGAGGATGATCGGCAGGGCGGGATAACCTTTCCGCACCTCCGCGATCAGCTCGCTTCCGGTCATTCCCGGCATGATCTGGTCGGTGACGAGCAGATCGATGTCCGGCCGCTGCGCGATCAGCGACAGCGCCTCCTCCCCGGATGTCACGCCCAGCACCTCATGGCCCAGATCCTCCAGCAGGGCGGCGGTGTTCATCAGGATCAGCGCATCGTCGTCCACCGCCAGGATGGTGCGGCGCGCCGTGGGAAGGGGCGCCTCCGCCTCGGGGTCGTGCGGCTGCGGGCGGGCCCCGGCCTGCCTGGCCGGCAGCCAGATATGCGCGCGCGTGCCCTTGCCCAACTCGCTCTCCAGTTCGAATGCGCCGCCGAGCTGGTGGAGATAGCCATGCACCATGGAAAGGCCCAGCCCGGTGCCTTTGCCCGTGCCCTTGGTGGTAAAGAACGGATCGGTCGCGCGCGCCAGCGTGTCCGCATCCATGCCGCTGCCGTTGTCGGTCACGGTGAGGCGGACGTAGCGGCCGGGCGCGAGGCCGGGGACCTCCCCGGCCGCAACCCGGCGATCCGCGGCATGGATGGTGATGACGCCGCCGTCCGGCATCGCGTCGCGCGCGTTCACGGCCAGGTTGAGCAGCGCCATCTCGAGCTGGTTCACGTCCGCCAGCACCGTCGGCAGATCCGCGCGGAACCGCGTTTCGAGCACGAACGCCGGGCCGAGCGATCGTTGCAGCAATTCCATCATGTCGGCGACCAGCGCGGGGACATGGACGATCTCCGCCTTCAGTTCCTGCCGCCGCGCGAAGGCGAGCATGCGCTGGGTGAGCGCAGCCCCGCGCTCCGCCGCCCGAACCGAATTGTCGAGCAGCAGCGCCACCTGCGGATCCGGCGCGACGCGCTTGCGCAGCAGTTCCAGGCCGGAAAGGATGGCGGCCAGCAGGTTGTTGAAATCGTGCGCCACTCCGCCGGTCAATTGTCCGATCGCTTCCAGCTTCTGCGACTGGAACAGGGCCTCGCGCGCCAGCTCCAGATCGCGCTGCGCTCTTTCGCGTTCGGTGACGTCGCGGGTGATCTTGGCGAAGCCGATCAGTTCCCCGGCATCGTCGTGGATCGCGTCGATCACGACGCTGGCGCGGAACAGGGTGCCGTCCTTGCGCCGCCGCCAGCCTTCGGACAGGAAGCGCCCCTCGCGCCGCGCGGTTTCCAGCCCGCGTTCCGGCTCCCCGGCGGCGCGGTCCTCGTCGGTGTAGAAGGTGGAGAAATGCCGGCCGATGATCTCCGGCGGCGCATATCCCTTGATCCGCTCCGCGCCCGCGTTCCAGCTCGATACGCGGCCCCCGGTGTCGAGCATGAAGATCGCATAATCGGTGACGCCCTGGACGAGCAGGCGGAATTGCGTCTGGCTGCGTTCCAGCGCGGCCAGCCGTTCCTCCACGCGCTGCTCCAGCGTCGCCTCCAGATCCTGCAACTCGGCGGCAAGCCGCGCGTGTTCGGCATGGAGCCAGCCCCGTTCGGCCGCCTCGCGGATCATCCGCAGGTCATCCGTCGACCATGAGCGGGGGCGTTCGTCGCTGGCCGCCAGTATCGCGACCGGCCGGCCGTCCCTCACCAGCGGAAAGATCACCGCCCGGCCGTCGTTGATGACGAGCGGCGCGCCGTCGCGCAGGCGTTCCCGCGAAGCGGGGTCGATATCCGCGATGCTGTATTCGCCCGCGATCGGCGCGCCGCCTTCCCGCGCCCAGCTTCCCCGGATCGTGAAGCGGCTGTCGTCGGCATCCGCGCCCGCGAGTGCGCATTGCGAGACGCCAAGTTGCTCGCCCAGCAGGCGCAGCGTGATCGCGGGGACAGTGTTCGGATCGTCTCGCGCTTCGCCATGCCCGGCCAGCGCATCAAGGAAACGCAGCGCAGCCTCGCCGGTCCGTTCAGGCTCCTGCGCTCCGGTGCTCGGTTCCGTCCTCACCGGTATCGCTTCCCCTCTTTGAGCCGCGAGCTATACGCAGGGAAAGGAGCGGCGGTTCCGCACATCGGCGATTTCCCGTGAATCACAGCGCGGGCAGGGGCTGGTCGGCGATGCCCCAGCCGCGCAATTCGCGATCCCTTGCGCGCTCCAGGAGGCGGGCGGCGTCCGCGATGGTGAAGGGCCGCGCATCCTCCAGCGTCTCCACCTCGCGCCAGGTGAGCGGCGCCGCGACCGACGCAATCTCGCGTGCGCGGGCGGAATAGGGGAGGACGGCGGTCGCGCCGCGCTCGTTGCGCAGCCAGTCGATGAAGATGCGGCCGCGCCGTTCCGCCTTGCGCATGTTGGCGGTGAAGCGTTTGGGATGCGCCTCCGCCACCGCGCGGGCGAAGCGGCTGGCGAAATCCTTCACCGCCGGCCAGTCCGCCGTGGCGTCGAGCGGGACGATGACGTGGACGCCCTTGCCGCCGGTCGCCATCGGGAAGCTTGCAAGCCCCATCTCGCCGAGCAGGTCGCGCAGCTCGATCGCCGCGCGGCGCACCTCCGCGAAGTCCAGCCCTTCCTCGGGATCGAGATCGAACACCATCCGGTCGGGGTGCTCCACGTCGTCGGCTTTCGCGCCCCAGCCGTGGAACTCGATCGTGTTCATCTGGACGCAGGCGAGCAGGCCCTCGCCGTGGTTGACGACGATATAATCCTCGATCCCGCCGTCCTTCTCGCGGATCGGGATATGGTCCACCTTGTCGCCGAACGCACCGGAATCGTGCTTCTGGAAGAAACATTGCTTCGCGCGCCCCTGCGGGCAGCGGACGAGGCTGACGGGGCGGCCCGCGAGCCATTGCAGCATCGGGTCCGCGAGCTGCGCGTAATAGGCCGCGAGATCGCCCTTGGTGGCTCCGCTTTCGGGAAAGATCACGCGGTCGGGGTGGGTGATGACCACGCCGAAGGGCGCGCCGCCGGGCGGCTCGTCGTCCGGGGCCGTGGCCGGGGTTTCCGGCACGATCTCCCGCGCCTCCTTGTCCTCGCGCAGCCCGAGGAAGCTGGCGTGGCGGATGACGCGATCGGCGGTGAATTCCGCGAACGCCACTTCGGCCACCAGCTCCGGCTCCGCCCATTTCACCCCGCGCGCCGCCGCACGCGGCACATCGGCGGGCGCGGTCTTGCGGGCGAGCGGCTTCAGCTTCGCCAGCAGCATCTCGCGCGTGTCGGCGTCGAAGCCGGTGCCGACACGCCCCGCATAATGCAGCGCGCCGTCTGCATAGAGGCCGAGCGCGAGGCTGCGCAGGTCGCGCCCCGGCCGGTCGCTATCGATATGGCCGATGATGACGAATTCCTGCCGCCGCGTGCATTTCACCTTCAGCCAGTCGCGCGTGCGCGTGCCGCGATAGGGCGCGGCGGCGCGCTTGGAGACGACGCCTTCATAGCCCTCGCGGCACAGCCGGGCGAACAATTCCTCCCCGCCGGAGGAGAGATGTTCGGCATAATGGATCGGCGCGCGCGCATCCTTCAGCAGCGCGGCGAGCCGTTCCTTGCGCTCCGCATTGCCGAGCTTCGTCAGGTCCTCGCCGTCCTGCTCCAGCAGGTCGAAGGCGAAATACTGCAGCTCGCCGCCATGCTTCAGCGCGTTCTGAAGCGCGGAGAAGCCGGGCCGTCCCTCGCCGTCGAAGGCCACCACCTCGCCGTCGACCAGCGCGGAGGCGATGCCCGATTTCGCAAAGGCCGCGACGATCGGCGCGAACCTGTCGGACCAGTCGAGGCCGTGCCGCGTATAGGCGCGCGCCTCGCCGCCGGAGACGGCGATCAGCGCGCGATAGCCGTCATATTTCACCTCGTGCAGCCAGCCCGATCCGGCCGGGACATGATCGACCAGCGTGGCGAGCTGGACATCGCGGAACGCGGGCAGCTTGCCCTTGCGGCTTTTGCCCTTCTTCTCCGGGAGCGTGTCTTTCCCCTCCGCGATCTCGATCATCGTCCGCCCGCTGGAAACGCTGGTCAGCGCCTTGTCGACCAGATCGCCTGACGCGCCGGCATAGGCATCCTCCACCTTGCGGAGTAGCCAGTTCTCGTGGCGCTCGCCCGGCTTGCCCTTCATCCGCACCAGCAGCCATTCGCCCTTCATCCGCTGGCCGTGCAGGATGAAATGGAGGTGGCCCTGCTTGATCGCCTTCGCCGGATCCTTGCCGCCGACCGGCTCCCACGTCCCCTCGTCCCACAGCATGACGGTGCCGCCGCCATATTCGCCCTTGGGGATCGTGCCCTCGAACCGGGCATAGGACATCGGGTGATCCTCCGTCCGCACCGCGAGGCGCTTGTCCTCCGGGTCCGGGCTGGGGCCGCGCGTCACCGCCCAGCTTTTCAGCACGTGGTCCATCTCCAGCCGGAAATCCCAGTGGAGCCGGGTCGCGTCATGCTTCTGCACGACGAACAGGTTGCCGCCCTGCTTCCCGCGCTCCCCCTTCGGCTCGCGCGTCTTCGAGAAGTCGCGCTTGCGGTTGTAGGTTTCGAGCGGATCGTTGCGCGCGGCCATCTCAGGCGCTCTTGCGGCGGGAGGAGGCAGGCTTCCGGGCGGCGGACTTGGCCGCGGCTGCCGGTTTCGCCGCGGTTCCCGGCCGGTCGAGCGATTTCTTGAGCGCGGCCATCAGGTCGATCACGTTCGTCCCCCGCGCGGGCGCGCGCTCCTCCTCCACATCGAGCGCGACCTTGCCGTTCTTCGCCTTGCGCTTGCGCGCGATCAGGTCGCGCAGCGCATCGACATAGCGGTCGTGGAACTCGGAGGCGTCGAACGGACCCGTCTTCTTCTCGATCAGCGTGGTGGCGAGATCGAGCAGGTCCGCGTCCGGCTTCGTATCGGGAATGTCGCGGAAATACCCCGCCGCCTTGTTCACTTCGTCGGCATAGCGCAGCGTCTCCAGCACCATGCCGCGCCCGCACGGCTTCAACGCCACGACATATTCGCGTCCGCGCAGGGCGAGCTGGCCCAGCCCCACCTTCTTCGCCCGCCGCAACGCCTCGCGCAGCACGACGAACGCCTCGTCGGCGAGGTCGTCGGCGGGGACGACATAATAGGGCCGGTCGTAATAGATGGCGTCGATCTCCGAGATGTCGACGAATTGCGTCAACTCCAGCGTGCGCTTGCTCTCCAGCTTCACGCCTTCGATCTCCTCGTCGTCGAGCAGGACATATTCGCCCTTCGAAACCTCGAACCCCTTCATGATCTCGTCCGGATCGACCGGGCCGATGCCGTCCACCACCTTCTCGTAATGGATGCGCTTGCCGGACGGTTCGTGGATCTGGCGGAAGGAGACGGTCGCGCCGCTCCTGGTGGCGGAATAGATCTCCACCGGAATGGAAACGAGCGCCAGACGAATCTGGCCCTGCCAGTAAGCGCGCGCGGGCATCGGCCTTGCCTCCCTGATGGAACCGCAGGACTCAATCCTGCGGGGGGCGGGTTGTTCCCGAGCATATGCCGGGGACGCGGGCGTTGCGATATTGTAAGGCGGGGCGGTTTTCAGGGCGGGATCATGCCAGTCACCGATATTGCGACGCGCGTGTACAATCACAGCTGGCGGCTCGATCCGATCGTGCGCAGCCTGCTCGACACGGATTTCTACAAGCTGCTGATGCTGCAACTGATCCGGCATCTGCATCCCGACGTGCAGGCGACCTTCTCGCTCATCAACCGCAGCAGAACGGTGCGGCTGGCCGACGTGATCGACGAGGCGGAATTGCGCGAGCAGCTCGATCACGCGCGCACCGTCCGCTTCGCGAGCAAGGAGCTGATCTGGCTCGCGGGCAACAGCTTCTATGGCCGCCAGCGGATGTTCTCGCCCGATTTCATCGCCTGGCTCGCCGAATTCCGCCTGCCGGAATATGAGCTGCGCGCGGTAGACGGCCAGTTCGAGCTGACCTTCGCCGGCTCCTGGACGCACACCACCATGTGGGAGATTCCCGCGCTCGCCATCATCAACGAGCTGCGCTCGCGCGCGGCGCTGAAGGGCCGGGGGCGGTTCGAGCTGGACGTGCTTTACGCCCGCGCCAAGGCGCGGCTGTGGGACAAGGTGGAGCGGCTGCGCGGCCTGTCCGATCTCGCCATCTCCGATTTCGGCACGCGGCGACGGCACAGCTTTCTGTGGCAGCGCTGGTGCGTGGAGGCGCTGAAGGAAGGGCTGGGCGATCGCTTCATCGGCAGCTCCAACGTGCTGCTGGCGATGGACAATGATCTGGAGGCGATCGGCACCAACGCGCACGAGCTTCCGATGGTGCAGGCCGCCCTTGCCGGGGACGATGCGGGCATCGCCGCCGCGCCCTATCGCGTGCTGGAGGAATGGCAGGCGCATTATGACGGCAACCTGCTGATCGCGCTGCCCGACGCCTTCGGCACGGCCGCCTTCCTGCGCGACGCGCCGGACTGGCTGGCGGACTGGACCGGCTTCCGCCCCGATTCCATGCCGCCGATCGAGGGCGGCGAGCAGATCATCGCATGGTGGCAGGCGCATCGCCGCGATCCGCGCCGCAAATTGCTGATCTTCTCCGACGGGATGGACGTGGACAGCATCGAGCGCACCTACCGCCATTTCAACGGCCGGGTGCGGATGAGCTTCGGCTGGGGCACCAACCTTACCAACGATTTCCGCGGCTGCGATCCGGCGGGCGGGCACGGGCTGGAGCCGATCTCGCTGGTCGCCAAGGTGATCGAGGCCAACGGACGCCCGGCGGTGAAGCTCTCCGACAATCCCGCTAAGGCAACCGGCGATCCGCGCGAGATCGCGCGCTACCTGCGGATTTTCGGGCAGGATGGGCGAACGCCGCAGACGGTGGCGGTGTGAGGCGCCATCCACTCGCCGAAGCAGGCGCACAGCCGGACAGAATCGATTTGTTGGAACCGGGCATTGCGGCTTGTGTTGAGCAGTTGGCTAGCCATGGAGGAACGCGATGTCGTCTATGACAAAATTTGCGCCTGCGGTTGCGATTGTGATCGGAGCCGTGGGTCTGGGTGGTTGCGCCACCAAGGGGTATGTGCGCGATCAGATCGCTCCGCTGAGCCAGCGCGTCGATGCGATCGAGGCGAGGCTCAACCAGACCGACAGCACCGCCAAGGCGGCGCAGGCGGAAGCGCAGGCTGCCTCCGGTCAGGCGCAGAACAACGGCCAGCGCATCGATCAGCTCAACGCCCGAGTGGACGGCATCGAGCAGCGGATGCAGCAAAATCAGCGGAAGCGGCCGCGCAATTGATGCCGCGGGACGGATCGTGTCGATAGGGTCGTGACATCCCGTCCGTCTTCTCTCAAGGCAGGGGCTTTGGTATTTCGAGTGCCTTGAGCAATGATTGATGTCTTTCTGGCGCTTGCCGGACCAGCGCTTGCCGTCGCCTCGCCCGCGAAGGTGGCGGCAAAGGCTCATCCGCCGCGCGCCGCACGGAAGGCGCCGGCCGGCAATCGTCCGCGGCAGACCGCACGGGACGTGCTGCCCGAAGCGATCCGGTCGGAGGACACGACGCGCGTCGCCGACTGGATCGCCGCCTCGCACGACAATGGCGCGCTGCCCTATATCATCATCGACAAGAAGGCGGCTTCGCTTTTCCTGTTCGATGCGAAGGGTGAGCCGATCGGCAGCGCGCCGGTGCTGATCGGCGTTGCTCCGGGGGACGACGCCACCCCCGGCGTCGGCGGCAAGAACCTCGCCGAGATCGGCCCCGCGGAAAAGACCACGCCGGCCGGGCGCTTTCTGGCGAAATACGGCCTGGCCGCCGGGAAGCAGAAGGTGCTGTGGGTCGATTACGCCACCTCCGTGGCGCTCCACCCGATCCCGCCGGGCGCCAGCAAGAAGGAGCGGAGGCCGCAGCGGATGCTGTCTCCCACGCCGGACGACAACCGCATCACCTTCGGGTGCATCAACGTGCCGAAGGCGTTTTACGGCAGGAGCGTGCGCCCGCTTTTCCAGAAGAAGGGCGGTTACGTCTATATATTGCCCGACACCAAGCCGATCGAGGTGGTCTTCCCCCGCTTGCGGGTGCAGGCGCTGGCGAACGGCTCGTGACTTTCCCGGAGCTTCCGGCAGGAATCCCGCGTCGCACGGCAAACCGGGGGAGCTTATATCGATGATCTTCTGGTCGCTCGCGGCGGCGGTCGCGGCGGTCGCTCCGCAAGCCGGGGACGATGTGCCCGCCGGCCTCGTTGCGCTCAGGGAGCAGTCGGGGGCGGATGCGCGGATGCGCTGCACGGACACCGGCGAATGGTGCGTGTCGCTGGCGGAGGAGGCCGGCTCGCCGCTGGTGATCCGGCGCAAGGGCAAGGAAGTGGGCCGCTGGATCCCGCCGGAGGAGGGTGCCGACGACCAGCATTACGCCGCGCTGCCCGGCATCTATCCGTTGCCTGGGGGGCCGCGATTGCGGTCGTCACCGCGGAGCGCAGCCTGATGTATTCGGGCGGTGGAGGCCGGGTCGGCGAGCAGCATGTGGTCCTGATGCGGCCGGGCGAGGCGGGCGGGGCGGACGACGTGCTGACCGTGCCGGGGAACAGCGGGATGATGATCCGCGCATGTTTCAGCGAAAGGGACATGAAGCAGCGCGCGTGCGCGTGCCACGACGAATATTCGCTGAGCGCAACGCTTTCCTTCGTTCCGGTCGAAGGCGAAATGCCGCTGGTGCGGCTGGAGACGGAGGCCTCATCCTTCCCACGCGGCGTTTCGCGCGACAGGGATTCGCTTGCCGGCCCGCCGCTGAAGGAACGCGATCTCGTCCAGGAAGTGGATCGCGCCTGCACCTATACGCGAACCTTCCGCTTCGATCCGGTCCGGAAACGCTACCTGCCGGACGCGCCCTTGCCGGATTGCAGCCAGTATCTGGACGGCTAGGGCCCAACGGAAGCGTCCGCGCCGGAAAACTGATCGAAGGCCTCGACCGCCTGCGCGGCATACATCAGGCTGGGGCCTGCACCCATGTAGAGCGCCATCCCCATCGTCTCCATCACCTCCTCGCGGGTGGCGCCCTGCTTCACCGCCGCTTTGGCGTGGAAGGCGACGCAGCCGTCGCAGCGGATCGCCACCGAGATGGCGAGCGCGATCAGTTCCTTCACCTTGCTGTCGAGCGCGCCCGCCCGCGTCGCGGCCGCCGCCATGGCGGAAAAGGCCCTGGTCACTTCGGGGGAGCCGAGCCGCACCTCCCTGATGGCGTCGCTCAATTCGGTCGCGATTTTCGGCCAGTCCTTGTGCACGGGAATCTCCTTTCCTGTTCAGCGGCCCAGCAGCGCGAGCAACCGATAGGCGGCCGCGATGCGATCGGCCCGCGCCCTGATCTCGCCGACCGCCGCGGCGGTCGCCTCGCGCTCGGCATCGAGAAGGTCGAGCTGGGGCTTCATGCCGACGCGGACCTCATGGCGGATGCTGTCGCGCGCCCGCGCAGCGGCAAGCGCCTGCCGGGCAGCCGCCGCCTCGACCAGCGCGGCGGAGCGGACGCCCTGGAAGGCGCCGATCGTCTGTTCATCCACGGCCGTCCGCGCCGCGCGCACGCGTGCGTCGGCGGCCCTTGTCGCGCTGCCGGTTTCCGCGATCTTCGCGGATATGCCGCCGCCCGCGAACAGCCGCCAACTGGCGCGCACGCCGACCGTGGCTGCATCGGCGCGATAATCGGGAAAGAACTGGTCGCGCACCGCCGATCCTTCCGCGAATGCTCCGACGGTGGGAAAGCGTTCGGCCCTTGCGCCTCTGGCGGATGCGCGGGCGGCCTGCAGCGCGGCTTCGGCCTGGGCGAGGGCGGGGTTGTTCGCCCGCGCGATATCGAGCGCCTCGTCCAGCGAGCCGGGCAAGGGGGGATTTGCGGGAAGCGGCTGGAGTTCCTGTGGCGCGAGGCCCGTCAGATTGGCGAACCGCGCATCGGCGGAGACGGCAAGGCCGCGAGCCTGTTCGAGCGCCGCCTGCGCCTCGGCCAGCCGCGCGTCCGCCTGCGCGACATCGGTATTGGGGCTTTCCCCGGCCTTGAAGCGCAAGCGGGCCTGGCGCCGGATCTCCTCCATCTGGCCGACCATCTGCCCGTAGAGCGCCACCATGCCACGCGCGGTCAGCACCTCGCCATAGGCCTGCACGGTTGCGAGCGCGATCTGGCCGCGCGTCATGCTCTCGCCGGCCTGCGCCGCGGCGCGGCCCGCCCTTGCCAGCGCGATCCCGGCGCTCACCCGGCCGCCGGTATATAGCGGCTGCTCGACAGTGAATTGCGCGGCGCGCGGCGTGACATCGGCGGCGCGCAGGCCGAAGAAGTCCCGCGGATCGAGCCGGCCATAGCCGATCGTTCCGCTCAGCGTCGCGGCGGGAAGGCCCTGCGCCCGCGCTTCCCTGACCCGCGCGTCCGCCGCATCGGCATCGGCATGCGCGGCCTCGATCTCCGGGGCATGGTTCATCGCGGCGGCGATCGCGTCTTCCAGCGTCGTCGCCCCCGCAGGCAGGGCTATGCCCGCAAGCAAACATGCCAAAGCGGGCCGCCAGGATATCATTTGAAAGCGGTTCCGGGTCGGACGCCCAGCGCCTTGAACACCATCGCGGCGGGGCAGAAGCCGGTGAAGCTGGCCTGTATCATGTTGAGGCCAGCGAAGACGGTGAGCGCGATCCACCACGGATGCACCGTCAGCGACAGGACGACGCCGAGCAGCACGACACATCCGGCGAAAGCCATCACGGCACGATCGAGGGTCATCCTTCCACTCCTTCTCCTGGTGGCCTGAAGATCAGAAGCGCAGCTTGCGGATGCCCATGACGTGCAGGGCCAGTTTTTCGTAGAAGGGCTCGCTCTCGCCCTTCCTCACTTTGCGCAGGAAATATTTCTCGAAGCCGATCTTCGCCAAATGGACCCATTTGCCGCTGGACGACCAATTGACGTTGCGCGGCGGAATCTGGGGCTGGGCGACGAATGCCACGCCGCCGTCCCCGAAATCGGCGAGGCAGACCGCATTCCAGGAAGCTTCGGCGGT
>JAYRJH010000374.1:0-3007 GCA_041906415.1 Sphingomonas sp.
CTCAGCAAGCTTAGCCAGAAGCAGGCGGATTATATCGGCGTGAAGGTGGAAGGGCCGTTCAAGCCCGATCATTATCGCTACTGAGCCGGAATAAAGCACGTAAAAGGGGGCTGCCTCGCGCGGCCCCCTTTTTTCGTGCGCGGACTACCCCTATCACCCCCGCCATGACGATCCTCTCCACGCGGGCGCGCCCGGCATGATCGAGATTTCGACCGCCGCCGCCCTGTTGTGCGGGGCGATCGTGGCCCTTGCGCTGGCGGGATCGGCGTGGCTGCTGTTCGCGGGCCTTCGCGCATCCGGAGCGGCGCGCGCGGCGATGCACGCGAACGCGCGGTTCGAGGCCCTGCTGGCCGCGGCGCCGGCTTCTCCGATCCTCGCTTATGGCGACGGGCGGATCGAGCTGACCCGCGCCGTGGCGGACTGGCTGGGGGTTCAGGATTTGCCGACGCGGATCGACGAGCTTTCCTCCGTCCTGCCCACCGAGACGATCGCCGCGCTGAAGGCCGATGTCCTTGCCGCACAGAAATCCGCGCGCGGCTTTTCCCGTGCGCTCACTGTGCCGGGATCGTCGCGTGCGCTGATGTGGCGCGGGATGCGCGCGCCGCGCGACATGGGATCGGGCGCGGTCGTCATATGGGTGTTCGACGCGACCGAAAGCCAGATCGAGATCGAGCGGCTGACCGAGCAGAAGGGCGACCTGCTCAACGCGTTCGAGGCGCTGACCGGCCTGATCGAAACAGCACCCCTGCCGATGTGGTATCGCGGGCCGGACCTGAAGCTGGCGATGGCCAATTCGGCTTATGTCGCGGCGGTGGAAGGCGCGGACGCCGGTGATGTGGTGGCGCGCGGGCTGGAGCTGGTCGAGGGGTCGGGGCAGGGCGGCCCGCTGGCCGGCGCGGTCGCGGCGCGGGAACTCGGCAAGCCCCAGGAGCGCGTGCTGCCCGCGACGATCGGGGGCGAGCGCCGCTCGCTCAGGCTGCATGACATCCCGCTGCCGACCGGCGGCGTGGCGGGCTATGCGATCGATATCGAGGATCTGGAGCAGGCCCATGCCCGCGAGCGCCGCTTCGCCGAAGCGCAGCGCACGATGCTCGATCGGCTTTCGGCGGGCGTCGCGCAGTTCGGGCGCGACCGCGCGCTGGTGTTCTGCAACCAGCCGTTCCGCCGCATGTTCGCGATGCGCAGCGAATGGCTCGCCGACCGCCCGGAATTCGATCGCGTGCTGGAACGGATGCGCGAGGCGAACCGCGTGCCCGAAGTGCGGGATTTCCCCGGCTGGAAGGCGGAGCGTCGCGACTGGTTCACGCAGGACGGCGCTTTCGAGGAGACGTGGCTGCTTCCCGATGGCGCGCATATCCGCGTCCTCGCCCAGCCCTTGCCCGACGGCGGCCTGCTGCTGATCTTCGAGGATCGCACGGAGCAGGTGCAGCTTGCCTCCGCCCGGGACACGTTGCTGCGTGTCCGCACCGCCACGTTCGACAATCTGTTCGAGGCGCTGGGCGTCTTCGCCTCGGACGGCAAGCTCCAGCTCTGGAACAACCGCTTCCGGGCGCTCTGGGAGCTGGAGGACGAATTCCTGAGCAGCCATCCGCGCGTCGATGCCGTGGCGGAGAAGGTGGCCTCCCGGCTCGCCAATCCGTCCCGGGCGCGCTTCATCAGCGAGCTGGTCCGCGCCGCCACCGTCGAGCGCCAGATGCGCGGCGGCCGGGTGGAGCTGGCGGACGGGCGGCATTTCGAGTTCGCCGCCGTGCCGCTGCCGGATGGCAATGCGCTGTTCACGATGCTGGACATCACCGACAGCCGCCGCATCGAGCAGGCGCTGCGCGAACGCACGGAGGCGCTGGAGAATGCGGATCGGATCAAGACCGCTTTCGTCGCCAATATGAGCTATGAGCTGCGCACTCCGCTCACGTCGATCAGCGGCTTCGCGGAGATGCTGCATGGCGGCTATGCGGGCAAGCTCACCAAGCAGGCGGACGCCTATGTCGAGGCGATCCTCGATTCGGTCGATCGGCTGGGCGTGCTGATCGATGACGTGCTGGACCTTACGCAGAGCGACGCGGAGGGCGAGGCGCTGGATCGCGCCGACGTGGACCTGGCCGCCGTAGCGCGCGCGGCCGCTGACCGGCTCGCGCCGCAGGCGAAGAAGGCCAGGGTCGATTACGTGGTGGAAATCAGCCATTCCGTCGGTCGCGTCACCGGCGACGCCCGGCGCATCCGCGAGGTGATCGAGCATCTGCTGCGTCATGCCCTGGGATCGGTGGAGCAGGGCGGGCGCGTGCTGCTCCATGCCGACGGCAGCGCCACCGCGGCGCGCATCGTGGTGTCCGACGACGGGGCGGGGATGGATGCCGCGGCGGTAGCCCATGCCTTCGATCGCTTCGCCCAGCCCGGCATCACCAGCGGCGGGGAGCGCGCGCTCGACCTCGGCCTGCCGCTCGCCAAGCAATTCGTGGAGGCGCACCGCGGCACCATCACGCTGGTGAGCGAGCCGGGCGAGGGGACGTTGGTGACGGTGGAGCTGCCACGCCGATGATCCGGCTGGAGGATCCACGCGCGACGGAGGGGATCGGCGCGTCGCTGGCGGCGGTGCTGCGTCCGGGTGACGTCATCACGCTGGACGGGCCGCTGGGCGCGGGCAAGACCAGCATCGCGCGCGGCCTGCTCGCCGCCCTGGGACTGGCGGGAGAGGCGCCTTCGCCGAGCTTCGCGATCGTCCAGCCCTATGATCCGCCGGAGGTGCGGCTGCCTGTGCTCCACGTTGACCTCTACCGCATCAACGATCCGGCTGAGATGGAGGAACTGGGGCTGGACGAGGCGCTGCACGATTCGGCGCTGCTGGTCGAATGGCCGGAGCGCGCCGGGCCGGGCGCATGGCCGGACGCGCTGCGGCTGAGACTGGAGATATTGCGGGACGGCGCGCGTGGCTTGACTTGGGAAGCGCCCCCGGCTTGGGAGCGGCGATGGCGACCGACATGATTCCTCCCGCCGGCGCTGCCGCCTTCCT
>JAYRJH010000375.1:0-2984 GCA_041906415.1 Sphingomonas sp.
AGCTTCCTGCGCCTCGACGGCACGATCGCGGTGGTGACGAACATCGATCCCGAGCATCTCGACCATTACGGCGATTTCGAGCGGGCGAAGGAAGCCTACGTCGAGTTCGTCGAGAACGTGCCCTTCTACGGCGCGGCTTTGCTGTGCCTCGATCACCCGGAGGTGCAGGCGCTGATCCCGCGCGTGCGGGACCGGCGGATCGTCACCTACGGCTTCGCGGCGTCGGCGGATGTTCGCGGGGTGAACGTCACGCCCTATCCCGGCGGCAACCGCTTCGAGGCGATCATCCGCCATCGCGACGGCACGGTCCGCTCGATCGAGCATATCGATTTGCCGATGCCCGGCCGCCACAATGTCCAGAACGCGCTCGCCGCGATCGGCGTGGCGCTGGAACTGGGCATCGACGATGCGACGATCCAGAAGGGCTTCGAGAATTTCGGGGGCGTCAAGCGCCGCTTCACCCGGGTCGGCGAAGTCGCGGCCGATGGCGGCAAGGTGGCGATCATCGACGATTACGGCCATCACCCGGTGGAAATCCGCGCGGTGCTGGCGGCGGCGCGCGAGAGCGCGCAAGGCAGGGTGATCGCGGTGGTGCAGCCGCATCGCTATTCGCGGCTCGGCAATCTGATGGAGGATTTCCAGGGCGCCTTCAACGATGCCGACATGGTCTATGTCACGCCGGTCTATGCGGCAGGCGAAGCGCCGGTCGAGGGCGTCGACGCGGAAGCCCTGGTCGAGGGGCTGAAGCGGCGCGGGCATCGCGCGGCGGCGACGGTGGCGGACGCCGACGCGCTGGCGGAGGTGCTGGCCGATGTGGTGCGCGGCGGCGATCAGGTGGTGTGCCTCGGCGCGGGCGACATCACCAAATGGGCGGCGGGCCTCGCGCCGGCGATCGAGGCGCGCCGGTGACGACCGCGCTCGCCTTGCCCGAAGTCGCGGGGAAGCTCACCCCGGACGCACCGCTCGCGCCGCTCGTGTGGTTCAAGGCGGGCGGGGCGGCGCAATGGCTGTTCGAGCCGAAGGATGCCGGCGATCTCGCGCAATTCCTCGCGCGGCTCGACCCCGCGATCCCAGTGATGGCGCTGGGGCTGGGATCGAACATGATCGTGCGCGACGGCGGCGTGCCGGGCGTGGTGGTGCGGCTCGGCAAGGCCTTCGCGGGCGTCGAGGCGATCGACGCGGTGACGCTGAGATGCGGCGGCGGGGCGAGCGGCATCCTCGTTTCCTCCACCGCGCGCGATGCGGGCATCGCGGGCGTGGAGTTCCTGCGCTCGATCCCCGGCACGGTCGGCGGCTTCGTGCGGATGAACGGCGGCGCTTATGGCCGCGAGACGGCGGACGTGCTCGTCGAATGCGAGGTCGTGCTGCGCTCCGGCGAGCGGCGCGCGCTGACGGCTGCGGACCTGCATTACAGCTATCGCCATTCCGGGCTGCCGGAAGGCGCGGTGGTGGTGAGCGCCACTTTCCGGGGCATGCCGGGGGAGCCGGAAGCCATTCAGGCGGAGATGGACCGCATCGCCGCCTCGCGCGAGGCTTCGCAGCCGCTGCGTTCGAAGACGGGCGGCTCGACCTTCAAGAACCCTCCGGGGGAGAAGGCGTGGGCGCTGGTCGATGCGGCCGGGTGCCGGGGGCTGCGGCGGGGCGATGCGCAGGTGAGCGAGAAGCACGCCAATTTCCTCCTCAACCTCGGCAACGCCACCAGCGCCGATATCGAGGGGCTGGGCGAGGACGTGCGTGCGCGGGTGAAGGCGCATAGCGGCGTCACGCTCGAGTGGGAGATCCAGCGCGTGGGTGTGGCGTCGTGATGCACTTCCGGTCCGCCCCGATGAAGTTCGTATCGCAAGGAGTATCGCGTGTCTGATCGTCCTCCCCTCCACATCGTCGTGCTGATGGGCGGCTGGTCGGCGGAGCGCGAGGTTTCGCTGTCGTCGGGCGCGGGCGTGGCGGAGGCGCTGGAGTCGCTCGGCCATCGCGTCACGCGGATCGACATGGGCCGCGACGTCGCCGCGCGGCTGACCGAGGCGAAGCCGGACGTGGTGTTCAACGCGCTTCACGGATCGCCGGGGGAGGACGGCACGGTGCAGGGGATGATGGACCTGCTGGGCCTCACCTACACCCATTCCGGCCTCGCCACCTCGGTGATCGCGATCGACAAGGTGCTGACCAAGAACCAGCTCGTCCCCCATGGCATCCCGATGCCGGGCGGGCGGATCGTGAAGTCGGCGGAATTGTTCGAGGGCGATCCGCTCACGCGGCCTTATGTGCTGAAGCCGGTGAACGAAGGCTCGTCGGTCGGCATCGCGATCGTCACGGAGGGTGGCAATTACGGCTCCCCGATCGGCCGCGACGTGCAGGGGCCGTGGCAGCAGTTCGATGAACTGCTGGCCGAACCCTATGTCCGTGGCCGCGAGCTGACGACCGCCGTGCTCGGCGACCGTGCTTTGGGCGTGACGGAACTTCGCCCGAAGAGCGGCTTCTACGATTACGACGCCAAATATACCGAGGGGATGACGGAGCATCTCTTCCCCGCGCCCGTGCCGGACGAGATCGCGGAAGCGTGCATGAAGATCGCGCTCGACGCGCACCGCCTGCTCGGCTGCAAGGGATGCAGCCGCGCCGATTTCCGCTGGGACGACGAGCGCGGGGTGGACGGCCTGTTCCTGCTGGAAGTGAACACCCAGCCGGGGATGACGCCGCTCAGCCTCGTTCCCGAACAGGCGCGCCACACCGGCATGAGCTATCCGGCGCTGGTGCAGGCGATCGTTGACGAGGCGCTCAGATGAGCCGCCAGCCTGCCCGCCGATCTCCGCCGCGCAGACCGGGCGCGCCGCGCCGCAAGCAATCCTTCGGCGACCGGCTGATCGCGAAGCTGCCGATCAGCCAGGAGACGCTGCATCGCGTGGTGACGTGGACCTTCCTCGCCATCGGCGGCGGCGCCGTGCTGGCGGGCGCGACATGGCTGGGCGCGCCCGGCATGGTCGGCA
>JAYRJH010000376.1:0-2977 GCA_041906415.1 Sphingomonas sp.
GCTATCGCTCGCTGGCTCAAGGGCCGGGGCTTCTCCGCGCCGGTCATCCACGCGGTGGACGAGGCGCAGGGGCTGGTGCTGATCGAGGATTTCGGCGACGACCGGCTGCGCGAGGTGATCGAGGGCGATCCCGATGCCGCCATGCGCCTCTATGCGGATGCGATCGACCTGCTGGTCGCGCTGCGCGGTCACGAGGCGATGCCGGGCCTGCGTCCCTATGACCGCGCCGAATTGCGGCGCGAGGCGGGATTGCTGATCGAATGGTATTGCCCCGCCGTCGGCCTGAACGTGGATGCCGGGGGCTATCACGCGGCATGGGACAGGGTGTTCGCCTGTGCGCTTGCGGAAAAGCCGGTGACGGTGCTGCGCGATTATCATGCCGAAAACCTGATGCTGATCCCCACGGGGCTGGGGTTGCTCGATTTTCAGGACGCGCTGGCGGGGCATCCCGCTTACGATCTCGTCTCGCTGCTTCAGGATGCGCGGCGCGACGTGGAGCCTTCTATCGAGCAGGCGATGCTCGCGCGATATCAGGCGGCGACCGGCGAGGGGGAAGCATTCCTCGACGCCTATCATGTGCTGGGCGCGCAACGGAACGCGAAGATCATCGGCATCTTCACTCGCCTGTGGCGGCGCGACGGAAAGCCCCGCTATCCCACGCTCTGCCCGCGCGTCTGGGCCTATCTGGAGCGCGATCTCTCCTATCCCGCGCTGGCGCCGGTCGCCGCGTGGTTCGACGACAATATCCCGCCCGAATTGCGCGGCGATCCGATGGTGCTGTCCACAAAATGACCCGACCGAAAGCGATCCGTCCCGACCCCGGCGGCAAGGTGCCCAAGACCGCGATGGTGATGGCCGCCGGCCTCGGCAAGCGGATGCGCCCGCTCACCGCCACGCGCCCGAAGCCCTTGGTGGAGGTGGCCGGCAAGGCATTGATCGATCATGTGTTCGACCGGCTGAAGGCGGCAGGCGTGGAGCGCGCGGTGGTCAACGTCCATTACCTCGCCGACACGCTGGAGGCGCATCTGCGTCATCGCGTGAAGGGGATCGATATCGTCGTGTCCGACGAACGCGGGCAGTTGATGGAAACCGGCGGCGGACTGGTTAAGGCGCGCGAATATCTTGGCGACGAACCCTTCCTCTACGTCAACAGCGACAATCTGTGGATCGACGGGCCGAGCGATGCGATCCGCCTGCTCGCCTCGCGTTGGGACGATGCGCGGATGGACGCGCTGCTGCTGATGGTGCCCTATGCGCGCGCCCACAACCATCGCGGACAGGGCGATTTCCGGCTCGCGGCGGACGGGCGGATCACCGGCCGGCGTGAGCGCGGGAAGGTCGCGCCCTTCGTGTGGACCGGCGTGCAGATCATGCATCCGCGCCTGATAGCCGACTGGCCGGAGGGGCCGTTCTCCACCAACCTCTTCTGGGATCGGGCGATCGCCGCCGGCCGCGCTTATGGCGTGGTGCATCAGGGCCTGTGGTTCGACGTCGGCACGCCCGCGGCGATCCGGCAGACCGAATCCCTGCTGGCCGATGGCTGACGCGGGCGCGCTGACGCTTTACACGATCCCGGCGCACCGGGCCTTCGCTGACGCCCTGGTCGCGGGGCTGATGCGGCGTTACGGCGGCGAGCCGTTGGGGTTGGCGCGCGGGCTGGTGCTGGTGCCGAACAACCGCGCCCGGCTCGCGATCTCCGATGCTTTCGTCCGTGCGTCCGGCGGCGCGCTGGTGCTGCCCCGGCTGGTGGCGATCGGCGCGGACGATCTGGGAGAGGCGATCGGCGCCGCGCTCGATCCGGCCGACGATGCGGAGCCGGTGCCGCCGGCGATCGCTCCGCTTGCGCGGCGGATGATCCTTTCGCGGCTGGTGCAGGAGGAGCGTGGCGATCTCGACGCGGCGGAGGCGGTGCGGCTGGCCGGGGAGCTGGCGCGGACGCTGGACCAGCTCATTGTCGAGGAGGTGCCGCCGTCGCGGCTGGCCGAGCTGGACCTCGGGCCGGAGCTGTCGGAACATTGGCAGCGCGCGCTCGCCTCGTTCCGCGTGGTGCTCGATCGCTGGCCGGGCGAGCTGGCGCGGCTCGGGCGGATCGACCTTGCCGAGCGGCGCGCGCGGCTGCTCACGCGGCTGGCCGGGCGATGGCGGCGGGAGGCGCCCGCGGGGTTCGTCTGCGCGGCCGGCATCACCGATTCCGCGCCCGCCGTCACCCGCCTGCTTCGCGCCGCCGCTGAGCTGCCGCAGGGAATGGTGGTGCTGGCGAACGTCGATACCGCGATGCCGCAGGAAGAATGGGATGCGCTCGGCCCTCATCCCGAAGGTGACCGGCGGCGCGCGATCGAGGTGCATCCGCAATATCACCTCAAGCGGCTGCTCGAGCGGATCGGCGCCGGGCGCGGGGAGGTGGCGACCTGGCGCGAAGGCAGCGAGCATGATGCGTCCGCGGCGCGCGGCCGGGCGATCGCCAATGCGCTGGCGCCGGCGGACTTCACCGGAAAATGGACGGGCCTTCCCGCCGCCGACCGGAAATTGACGGGCGTCCGCGCGGCGGAGTTCGCCACCCCGGCGGGAGAGGCGCAGGCGATCGCGCTGGCGTTGCGAGCCGTGCTGGAGACGGAGGGGCGCACCGCCGCCCTCGTTACTCCCGATCGCGCGCTGGCGCGGCGGGTGGCGGCGCATTGCAGGCGCTGGGACATCGAGATCGACGACACGGCGGGCCGCCCGCTCTCGATCCTGCCGCCCGGCACCTTGCTGAGCGCCATCGCCGAGGTTGCCGCGCAGGATTTCGCGCCATTGCCCTTGCTCACCCTGCTCAAGCATCCGCTCGTCCGCGCGGGCGAGGAGCGGGGGGCGTGGCTGGAGGGCGTGCGGCGGCTCGATCGCATGCTGCGCGGCCCGCGCCCCGCGCCGGGGCTGGAGGGGATCGACGCGCGGATGGGCGCGGACGATTGGTGGCGGGAGGCGCGCGCATTGCTCGCCC
>JAYRJH010000377.1:0-2976 GCA_041906415.1 Sphingomonas sp.
GGAGGAGATCATCGAAGAGGCGAAGAACGGACGGATGTTCATCCTCGTCGATGACGAGGATCGCGAGAACGAGGGCGATCTGGTGATCCCCGCCCAGATGGCGACGCCGGAGAAGATCAACTTCATGGCCAGGCACGGGCGCGGGCTGATTTGCCTCGCGCTGGCGAAGCAGCGCGTAGAGCAGCTCGGCCTGGACCTGATGAGCCGCAACAATGGCACGCGGCACGAAACCGCCTTCACCGTCTCGATCGAGGCGCGCGAGGGCGTGACCACCGGCATCTCCGCCGCCGATCGCGCGCGCACCATCGCGGTTGCGATCGACGCGTCCAAGGGGCGCGGGGAGATCGTGACGCCGGGCCATGTCTTTCCGCTGATCGCGCGCGACGGCGGCGTGCTGGTCCGTGCCGGCCATACCGAGGCGGCGGTGGACGTGGCGCGTCTTGCCGGCCTCAACCCCTCCGGCGTGATCTGCGAGATCATGAACGAGGACGGCACGATGTCGCGCATGGACGATCTCGTCGCCTTCGCGCAGCACCACAACCTCAAGATCGGCACGATCCGCGACCTGATCGCCTATCGCCGCCGCTACGACCATCTGGTCGAGAAGCAGGCGGAGATGACGTTCGAATCGCGCTGGGGCGGCGCATGGCGCGGCATCACCTTCTTCAACAAGGCCACCGGGGACGAGACGATCGCGCTGGTGAAGGGCCATATCGATCCCAGCAAGCCCACGCTGGTGCGGATGCACACCGCCAGCTTCTTCACCGACATGTTCGGCGAGCAATCGCCGCGCGCAGGCCTGCTCTCCCGCTCGATGGAGATGATCGCGGAGGAAGGCGCGGGCGTGATCGTGGTCATCAACCGCCCGATGCAGGGCGCGCTCACCCGCTTCATGAAGGCGCGGGCCGAGGGCAAGGGGCCGGGCGCGCCGGAGATCGAGGAATTGCGCGATTACGGCGTCGGCGCGCAGATCCTGGCCGAGCTGGGCGTGGAGGAGATGATCCTGCTCACCAACACGCATCACGCGCTGGTCGGCCTGGAAGGCTATGGCCTGTCGATCGTCGCCGAACGCCCGATCACGGACGGCGACGCGGCATAACGCATCCTTCCACGGAGTTTTCCTGAATGGCCCGCATCCTTATCGTCGAAGCGCGTTTCTACGATCACCTGAACGACATGCTGATCGAAGGCGCGCGCGCCGCGATCGAGGGGGCCGGCCATCAGGCGGAGATCGTCACCGTGCCCGGCGCGCTGGAAGTGCCCGGCGCGATCGCGCTGGCGGCGGAAACGGGCCGCTATGACGCCTATGTCGCGCTGGGCGTGGTGATCCGTGGCGAGACCTATCATTTCGAGATCGTCTCGAACGAGAGCGCGCGGGGCATCATGGCGCTGACGATGGACGGCCTGGCCATCGGCAACGGCATCCTCACCACGGAAAACGAGGAACAGGCGATCCGCCGCGCGGATCCCGGCCAGCTCGACAAGGGCGGCGGCGCGGCCGAAGCGGCGCTGGCGATGATGAAGCTGCGGGAGCGGTTCGGCTGATCCGGGCCGGGAAGGCGTCCCCTACCCTTCTTTCCGTCCCTCGATGATCCACGGACGCGGCCGTCCGGTCGGCTTCGCCACGCCGTCCAGCCGCACCGCGCGGCGGACATAGACGGGCTTCATCAGCATCGTGCCGCCCATGCCGCCCCCGGTCGGCCGCGCGAGGATGCGGCGCACCACATCCTGCCCGCCGACCACCCGGCCGAAAGCGGCATAGCCCGGATGGCCGGGGCTGGCGTCCATGGAAGGCATCGCACCCACGGTGATAAACCAGTTGCCGTTGGCCGATCCCGGCTCGCCGCGCCGCGCCATAGAGATGGTCATGTCGAGATGGCGGATGCCGGTCTTGTTCGTCGGCTCGTGCGCGATCGTATCGAGGAAGCGCCGCGCATCGGTGCGGATGCCGGACTGGATGAAGCCGAACTGCGGCGCCTTCTTCGTCCGCGCGACACGGTAGAAGCTGATCCCGTCGAACCGGCCGTCGTCCACATAGCGCATGAAATTGGTGGTGGAGATCGGGGCGTGCTTCGCATCGAGCGCCAGCACGATATTCCCCGCCTCCGTCTCCAGCCGAACCCGCACGAAGCCGGGCGTGGCGCGGTCCGCGCGCTGCGCGGCTGCCGGGGTGGAGAGCATGAGGGTGGCGAGCAGGATGACACGCATCCCGCCCGCCTATGCGCAGCCGCCCGCATCGGCAAGCGCCCGGCGACGGGCGGAGCCTGTCAGGGCGCCGTCCGCGCCAGCAGGTTGATCAGGTCCTGCTTCCAGAACTTCGCCCAGGTGTGCGTGCCGTGCCCGCGCGTGTCGTCGGTCTCCGCGATCAGGCGGAAGCGGGTGTTGGGCATCTTCTTCACCGCCTGCGCGGGGAAATCGAGATTGCGCGGGTTGATGAAATCGTCCGCCGAGTTGATCCACGTCATCGGCGCGCGGATCGTCTCCAGCCTGGGCCACGGATCATAATTGCGCGACGAATCGAGCTGGTAGATCAGATCGTTGGCGTCGATTCCCGCGATCGTGGCGGAAAGCTTCTGCCGCATATAGGTCACTGCGGCGTCGCGGGTGGGATAGGTGGCCTGAAGGTTGATCGGGGCCGCGCCCGCGATGAACTGGATCGAAGCCGCGCCGCGCACCCCGTTCGCCGGCTGGCTGGTGTAATTCCCCTTGTTCCACGCCGGATCGCTCTCGATCGCATCGATCGCCATCTGCCGCCACATCCGGTTGAGCCCGGCGATCTGCACCGGCTCGCACGCCAGGGGCATCAGCGCGCGGGCGTAATCGGGATAGGTCTCCGCCCAGACGAAGGCGTGCATGCAGCCCATGGACGTGCCCATGATGAGCCGCATCCGGCGGATGCCGAAATGCCCGGTCAGCAGCCGGTGCTGCGCCTCGACCATGTCGTCGTAATCGTAATGCGGGAAGGCCATCCGCAGT
>JAYRJH010000378.1:0-2968 GCA_041906415.1 Sphingomonas sp.
CCTGCTGACCCGCGCGGGAGATGGCGGCGTGTGGGGCGCGGCATTCGGCACCGGCATCCTGGCGGCATTGCTGTCGTCGATCATGAACAACATGCCGACCGTGCTCGTCGGCGCGCTGTCGATCGACGCGACGCACGCGACCGGCGCGGTGCACCAGGCGATGGTCTATGCCAATGTCATCGGCTGCGACCTCGGGCCCAAGATCACCCCGATCGGCTCCCTGGCCACGCTCTTGTGGCTGCACGTGCTGGGGCAGAAGGGCGTGAAGATCGGCTGGGGCTATTATTTCCGCGTCGGCATCACGCTGACCACGCCGATCCTGCTGGTGACGCTCGCGGCGCTGGCGTTGCGGCTGACACTGGCGTGACACCTTGAAGGAGAACCCGTTGTCCCGCCTGCGCCCGCTTCCTGAACCCGACCGCTTTCCCGCGCTCGCTACCGCCTTCGTCCATGCGCGACCGGCCCGTGGCCTCGACGACGACAACCCGCGCCCGCGCGTCCTGCTGCTCTACGGGAGCTTGCGCGAGCGATCCTATTCGCGGCTCGCGGTCGAAGAGGCGGCGCGACTGCTGCAGCTGTTCGGCGCCGAAACCCGCATTTTCGATCCCGCCGACCTGCCCATGCCCGATCAGGTCACGGGCGACGATCACCCGGCGGTCGCCGAGCTGCGCGAACACGCCTTCTGGTCCGAAGCCATGGTGTGGTGCAGCCCCGAGCGTCACGGGCAGATCAGCGCGATCATGAAGGCGCAGATTGATCATTTGCCGCTCGACATCGGTGGGATGCGGCCGACGCAGGGACGCACCCTCGCGGTGATGCAGGTCTCCGGCGGCTCGCAATCGTTCAACAGCGTCAACACGCTGCGCCTGCTCGGGCGCTGGATGCGGATGGTGACGATCCCCAACCAGTCGAGCGTGCCCAAGGCCTACCAGGAGTTCGACGAGGCCGGCCGGATGAAACCCTCGCCGCTCTACGACCGCATGTCGACGTGATGGAGGAGCTCGTGCGGTTCACCGTGCTGCTGCGCCCGCACGCGGAGCAACTGGTCGATCGCTATTCGGAGCGCAAGGCGGACGGCCGCCCCGTTGATATGGTCCGAGACTTATCTGCGATCGCCAATTGGTTATGAGCGTATGATCGCTTTCTATATTGGCATCGCAGCGAGCGGATGACCGAGATAGGGTGCGTAGCCGTCGCGCCGAATCTGATGAAGCAATGTCGGTTTCAGGCTACTCTCAATTTGAAGCGGACTTATCGGAGCGTCCAACCTTCCCGCCGCAGCAGGAAATGCTCAGGCTTCTCGCGAGATGGAAATTATCCAATGACTACAGTGCCCATTTCTGTCGTCTATCGGGCACCATTTTCCCGAACCCACTCTCCGGCATGCGGGCCGGGTCGCGCCTGAACCATGTCAGGCCCGCGCCGCGCCGGATGGACGGGAGGCTTCCAGATCGGCGATGATCGGGCAATCGGGCCGGTTGTCTCCCGCGCAGCAATCCACCAGCGTTCCCAGCGTCGTCGCCATCTGTTCGAGGCTCGCGATCCGTGCGCGCAGCTCCGCGATATGCGCCTCGGCGATGCGCTTCACGTCCGCGCTCTGGCGGGATGTGTCGCGCCACAGGTTCAGCAGCTCGTTGATCTCCGGCATGGCGAAGCCCAGGTCGCGCGCGCGGCGGATGAAGCGCAGCATGTGCACGTCCGAAGGCGCATAATCGCGATAGCCCGATTCCCGCCGCTCCGCCCTGGGGATCAGGCCGGTCTGCTCGTAATAGCGGATCATCTTGGCGGAGACGCCGGACGCCTTCGATGCTTCCCCGATATTCACCTCATGCCTCCCTGAACGCGCGCAGCCGCAGCGAATTGCCGAGCACGAACACGCTCGACATGGCCATCGCGGCGGCCGCGAACACCGGCGACAGCAGGATGCCCCACGCAGGATAGAGCAATCCCGCCGCCACCGGAATCAGCGCGGCGTTATAGGCGAAGGCCCAGAACAGATTCTCCCTGATCGTGCCGATCGTCGCGCGGGAGAGCGCGATCGCCGTGACGACGCCGCCCGGATGGCCGGACATGAGCACCACGTCCGCCGATTCGATCGCGATGTCCGTGCCGGTGCCCACCGCCAGCCCCACGTCCGCCGCCGCCAGCGCGGGCGCGTCGTTGATGCCGTCGCCGACGAAGGCGGTGGGGCCGTATCCGGCCTGAAGGCGGCGGATCGCCGCCACCTTGCCCTCCGGCGGCACCTCCGCCACCACTTCGTCGATGCCGAGCTGGCGCGCGATCGCTTCCGCCGTGCGACGGTTGTCGCCGGTCAGCATCGCGACCTTCAGGCCAAGCCGGTGGAGCGCGGCGATCGCATCCGGGGTGGCCGCCTTGACCGGATCGGCCACCGCGACGATCGCCGCGAGCCGCCCGCCGATCGCGGCGTAAAGCGGGGATTTGCCCTCGCGCCCGAGCCGCTCCGCCATGTCGGCGAGCGCGCCCGCGTCGATGCCGAGCGCGCGCATGTAGCGATCCGCGCCGATCTGGACCGGCTCGCCCGCCACATCCGCCTTCACGCCGAAGCCGGTGACGGATTCGAAATCGCGCACGGCGGGAAGCGTGATTCCTTCCGCCCGCGCCGCCGCGACGATGGCGCGGGCGATGGGATGTTCGGACCTTTCCTCCACCGCCGCGATCCGGCCGAGCACCCCCGCGCGATCGAAGCCGGGAGTCAGGTGCAGGTCGGTGAGGGCGGGGTGGCCCTCGGTCAGCGTGCCGGTTTTGTCCATCGCCACCACCTTCGCGTCGCGCAGCGACTGGAGCGCCTCGCCCCTGCGGAACAGGATGCCCAGCTCCGCCCCGCGCCCGGTGCCGACCATGATCGCGGTCGGTGTCGCCAGCCCGAGCGCGCAAGGGCAGGCGATGATGAGCACGGCCACCGCATTCACCAGCGCGAAGGTGAGCGCGGGCGACGGCCCGAACCACA
>JAYRJH010000379.1:0-2939 GCA_041906415.1 Sphingomonas sp.
AACGAGAAGAACGACAGGAAGAAGCTCGACGCGGCGAAAGCAATCGACAGGCCGAACACGATCTGGATCAGACGGCGAAAGCCGCCGCTGGTGTCCCCGAACGCGAGGGTCAGGCCGGTGGCGATGATAATTATCACCGCGATAATTTTTGCGACGGGTCCCTCAATGGACTGAAGGATTTGCTGAAGCGGTTGCTCCCACGGCATCGACGATCCCGACGCATGGGCGGCCGGGGCGAGCATGAAGCTGATAGCAAGGGTGGATGCGGCGGTCGCGGCGAAGCGATAGCCGCGCGAAATCGTGCGGATCATGAAGATTCTCCTGTGCTGGTTTGGATTGCGGGGGTGATGCGATAGTCGCCGTCCGGCCCCAGCCCTTCGACGCGGGCAAGCTCGGCAAGCCGGCGCGCGGAACCGCGCCCGGAAAGGACGGCAACAAGGTCGATGGTTTCGGCGATCAGCGCGCGCGGGACGGTGACGACAGCCTCTTGGATGAGCTGTTCAAGACGACGGAGCGCACCGATGCCTGTGCCGGCGTGGATGGTTCCGATCCCGCCGGGGTGCCCCGTGCCCCATGCTTTGAGCAAGTCGAGGGCTTCCGGTCCGCGCACCTCGCCGATGGGGATGCGGTCGGGGCGCAGGCGCAGCGAGGACCGGACCAGATCGGAAAGCGTCGCCACGCCGTCTTTCGTCCGCATGGCGACAAGGTTGGGCGCGGCGCATTGCAGTTCGCGCGTATCCTCGATGATGACGACGCGATCCGCCGTCTTCGCCACCTCGGCGAGCAGCGCGTTGGTCAGTGTGGTCTTGCCGGTGCTGGTGCCGCCCGCCACGAGGATGTTGGCGCGGGAAGAAACGGCCGCGCGTAGCGTCGCGGCCTGATCGTCGGACATGATGCCGGCCGCCACATAGTCGTCGAGCGTAAAGACGGCGATGGCCGGCTTCCTGATCGCAAATGCGGGCGCGGCGACCACGGGCGGCAACAGGCCCTCGAACCGCTCCCCGCTCTCGGGCAGTTCGGCCGAGACGCGGGGGCTGCGGGCATGAACCTCCGCGCCGACATGATGCGCGACCAGCCGCACGATGCGTTCGCCATCGGCGGCGGACAGGCGCTCGCCCGTGTCGGCCAGTCCTTCGGACAGGCGGTCGATCCACAACCGACCGTCCGGGTTCAACATCACCTCGACCACGGCCGGGTCTTCGAGCAGCCGGGCGATGGCGGGGCCGAGCGCGGTGCGCAACATGCGCGCGCCGCGCGCAATGGCTTCCGATTTTTGGTGGTTGGTGGTCATGTCGGCCCCGTTTCTTCATGGGGCACGACAGCGCGATCCCCGGATCGGGGTCGATTAAGAAAGCCCGGAATTGGGCCGGTTCAACAAGTATCTAGCGGCGGCGGTGATCGGCGGCGAACGGCGGTAAATAGGATGGGTCCGAATACTTACTCTTGATCGCCGTTGCTCTCGGACTCGTCCGGCAACGGATCGTCGGGAAGTGAGTCGAGGTCGCGCGACAGCTCTTTGAGGAACCTGTCGCCGGTCGCCAGACGCCGGCCGAGATTCTGCATGAAGCCCTCGAACCGCTCCGCGCCTTTGGCGCGGGCAGCGGATTGCGCGGCTCCCGTAAGCGGCGGCGTGATGGTCATCCAGAAATGGATGAACTGCGCGACCGTCTCGCCGAGGACGGCGAGATCTAGGTCGAGCGTGTCGATCTGGCGGCCGAGCTTGTCCAAGCGGCGCGACATGGCGGCTTCAAGCTGGTCGTCGGCATCGCCGGACAGGTAGGACATGACCGCCGCCTCCACGATGGCGGATTTCGAGACATTGCGGCGCAGCGCCACCGAGCGGCGCAGCGCCATCGCCTCGATCTGCGGGATGAGCGCGGGGTCGAAATAGATATTCAGGCGGGTTCTGGTTGCCATGGGCGTATCCTCAAAGGTCGATTCCGTCATCGGGGTTCAGCGCCACCTGCCGCGCGACCATCCTCATGCGCTGGCGCATGGCGCGGGCCTTGGCCGCGTCAACGTCCGGCTCGTCGTCCAGAAACTCGAACTCCTGTTCGGGCGATGGCGGCGGGGCGACGATTTCCTCTTGGCTTGGCAGCTCCGGCTCGCGGCGGATGCCGGCATTGGCCGGATCGCCCTCGGTCCCGTCTGCGGCGTCGGTCGCGGAACGACTTTCCGCCGCGACCACACGGCCGGACCAGTCATCGGTGGATGGGCTGGGCGCCAGCGGAGCGGCGACCAGATCGGGCGGGGTCAAGATGCGTTCCTGAAACCGTGCATCCTCGTAGTAGCGGGCCTTGGTCGCCCGGATCGGCGGAGTGCCCGCGACCATGACGATTTCATCGGTGGGCGGAAGCTGCATGATTTCGCCGGGCGTGAGCAGCGGCCGGGCCGTCTCCTGCCGTGACACCATCAAATGCCCCAGCCATGGCGCAAGGCGATGGCCGGCATAGTTGGTGGAATCGCGCAGCTCGGTCGCGGTGCCGAGCGCGTCGCTCACCCGCTTGGCGGTGCGCTCGTCGTTCGTGGCAAAGCTGACGCGGACATGGCAGTTGTCGAGGATCGCGTTGTTCGGCCCATAGGCGCGCTCGATCTGATTGAGGCTCTGCGCAATCAGGAAGCCTTTGATTCCATACCCCGCCATGAAGGCGAGCGCCGATTCAAAGAAGTCGAGCCGGCCGAGCGCCGGAAACTCGTCCAGCATCAACAGCAGCCGATGGCGCTTGCCGGAGGTGGTCAATTCCTCGGTCAACCGCCTGCCGATCTGGTTGAGGATCAGGCGGATGAGCGGCTTGGTGCGGTTTATGTCGGACGGCGGCACGACCAGATAGAGCGTGACGGGCTGGCGGCTGCCGACCAGATCGGCAATGCGCCAGTCGCATCGCGCCGTCACCCGCGCCACCACGGGATCGCGGTAGAGGCCGAGAAAGGACATGGCG
>JAYRJH010000380.1:0-2873 GCA_041906415.1 Sphingomonas sp.
CGCGCCGCCGCATCAGGTGGTTCCGGCCAGCCTGCTGGCATGCCAGGCCCGGCCCGCGGTGCCCGGCGCGGGGGCGGATGACGCCATGCTCGCCGACTACGTCGTGGCGCTCGACGAGCGCGGCGAGGACTGCGCCGGGCGGCTTGCCCGGGTGCGCGAGGTGCTCCTGCCATGAACGCCGTGTGGAGCGCGATCGGCCGTCTCTTCGCGCGACCGCAACCGCCGTCGGCCCTGCCTGCGGGAGCTGAGACCCATGTCGGCGCGGCGTCGCTCGCGCGGCTCGGCATTGCGGATGCCGGCGCCTGGGCCGATGCGCTCGATGACGCGTGCCGCGCCTACGCCATCACCACCCGGCCAAGGCTCGCGCATTTCCTTGCGACCGTGCTGCATGAAAGCGGCGACCTGACGCGGGTTGTCGAGAATCTGAACCACTCGGCCGAAGGATTGATGCGCATCTGGCCGCACCGCTTTGAGGCGGAGGATGCGCGCCGCTGGGGCCGCACGCCGGACCATCCGGCGGATGAGCGCGCGATCGCCGAGCGTGCCTATGGCGGACGCATGGGCAACGGCCCGGCCGGCAGCGGCGACGGATACCTGTTCCGCGGGCGGGGCCTGATCCAGGTGACGGGGCGCGAGAACTACCGCACTGCCGGAGCTGCGCTTGGCGTGCCGCTCAGCGCCTTGCCGCGCTGGATGGAGACCCGCGAGGGCGCCGCACGCAGCGCCGCCTGGTGGTGGAACGCGCATGGCTGCAACGCGCTGGCCGATGACGGCGACATCGTCGCGCTGCGCCGGCGGGTCAATGGGGGCGTGCTGGGGCTCGACGACGTACGGGCGCGCTTCGCCAGGGTTCTGGCTGCGCTCGCCGACTGACCCTGCACCAGAAGCCGACAGTACGGCGCCGGATCAACCCAGGCTCGCGACGGCGCGCAGACCGCATTCGGCGGCGTGGAGCACCTCTGCAATATCGGCATCGGTGTGCGCGGCACAGAGGAACATGTTGTGCCGGGGATGCAGGAAGGCGCCGTTCTGCAGCGCGACGCGGCAGAATTCGAAGCCTTTCCTGAAGTCCGGATCGTCATCGAACAGGAAGAGGGGCATCTGCACCGGGCCGCTCTGACGGAGCGCGACGCCATGCTTCGTGGCCAGGGCGCCCAGCCCCGCCCGCAGCCTGGCGCCGAGGCGTTCCATATGCGCGATGGCGTCGAGCGCATCGAGCCGGTCGAGCGTCGCGATCGCCGCCGCCATCGGCACCGCGGCGCACCAGAAGGAGCCCGTGACGAAGATCTTCGACGCGGCCTCCCGATACGCCTCGTTGCCCGTCACCGCCGCGAGCGCGTGACCGTTCGCGATCGCCTTGCTCCAGGCCGAGAGATCGGGGCGCACGCCCACGCGTTCAAAACTGCCGCCGCGATGCAGCCGCAGCCCCGCCCGCACATCGTCGATGATGAGCGCGGCACCGCGCGCATCGCAGATCGCGCGTGCGGCCCTGGCGAATTCGCGAAGTCGCTCTGTAAGCGTTCAAGGCGCCCCTCGGCATCGTCCCACGTGGCCCGACGATCGATCGCGCGGGCTTCATCCGGGCCGGCACCCTCGGGCACTAGAATGGCTGCAAACTCGCCACTTCGGAAGAGCGCATAAGCCCGCTCGATCTCGCGATTGAACCATACGCCAATCACCTCATCGAGCCCTGATTGCTCTTCTGCTATCGCCGCATCGGGGGGCTGCCTGCACCCGGCCAGTGCGTCCAAGGGCGCGGGGATTTTACGCAGGTCCTTCAGCACCTCATCCGGCATCCCCCGGAAGCCCTTGCCATAGCCGTCGCCAGCGTTACGTGGATTCCGGTGCCCGGTAATCGCGTCCTGCAGCTCGGGCAGCGCACGCACCTTGCGAAGCTCATCTTCGATGCGGTGGCGCCAAGAATGAGCGGGAGCCTTTTTGGGGTCTTTGATGCCCACGACCTTGCGCAGCCAGCGACCATGCGATGCCTGTCCGTTGGTGCCTCGGCTGCCATCCGCCGATGCCGTCACGCTTGGGAACAGTGGTCCCAATGGGTCGGGCGGAAGCGAAGCTGTGTAGTCGAGAAAGCCTTCTGCGATGATAGCCGGATGCAGCGGGACCATACGCTGCATATAGTTGTTCTTGCCGGCGCGCTTTTCGGTCGGAATGATATCAAGGATTGTCACGCCGCTGTCCTCGCGCACATCGCGGCGACGCAAATCGGCCAACTCCCCCACGCGGGCGCCAGTAAAGCATGCGAGCCAGGGTGCCCACCGCAACCATCCGGCCTCCTGCCGCGCAGCAAGGAGTATGCGTTTCGCCTCGTCATCCGAATACGGGAAGCGGGAAGCTGGTCCCCGGCGGATCACATTCGGGGCCATGCCAGTGAACGGATTACCAGGAAGCTTCTTGTTCTTAACCGCCCATTTGTAGACGGTGCCAGCGGCAAGGATGTCATCTGCCACGGTGCCCGCGTCCCTACCCTCCGCCAGGCGCTTCTCCTTGAACGAGACCACATCATCCACCGTGATAGTCCGAAGATCGGTCTTTCCGAGAATGCGGGCGATGTGTCGGAACGCGGTTGCATACTTGGCGCGGGTCGCCCGCGACGGGCCTCGCTCCGCCGCCCACGCCTCTAGCAGTGTCTCTGCTGCTAGTGGCGGCGTGGCGTCCGGCGTCACCTTTAGGGGCTCGGGGCGGAGCCCTCTTGTGGCCGACACGCCGCGCTCGGTCAGCGCGCCCTGTCGAGCATCTGCGACGATGCCCTCGAGATCGGCGATCGCCTGCACTGCACGGCGCTTCGCTTCATCGGGGTCCTTTGTCTTGAGGCTACGGACGAGTTCGCGCTTTCCGACGACATGTCGAAGCGGCTC
>JAYRJH010000381.1:0-2851 GCA_041906415.1 Sphingomonas sp.
CGGGAGACGATGAAAGCCGATATCGTCCAGATCGGCGGGTGTCAGAACCAGTCGATCCTCGATACGCCGCTCGCGGTGCAGGTCATGCCGCGCTCGCTGCTGGAAGCGCAGGCGGCAACCGGTCTGGCCGACGCATTGCGCAACACGCCCGGCGTCAGCCAGTTCAACACCAGCCCGCTCTCGATCAGCAACTTCATTGTCCGTGGGGTCTATGTCGAGCCACGCACGAACTACCGCCTGAACGGCTCCCTGCCGATCATCAATCTCGCGAATGTTCCCCTCGAGGACAAGGAGCGTGTCGAGGTTCTGAAAGGGGTCTCGGCGCTCTATTACGGCTTCACCTCGCCGACCGCGGTCTTCAACTTCGTGTCCAAGCGAGCCGGCCCCAATCCCCTCCTCAGCCTTACGCTGTCCGGCGACGGCTTAGGCAGCGTCACCGGGCAGGTCGATGCGAGCCGGACCTTCGGGTCTGACGGCCAGTTCGGTGTGCGCTTCAACATGCTTCAGGGCCACATCGGCACATATATCGATGGAGTCGACGGCAAGCGCAGTCTCTATTCCGGCGCCTTCGATGTGCGCGCAACCGATCGCCTGTCCTTCCGGTTCGACGTCGAGCATTATGAGCGCGACATCGGCGACGCGGGCTCGATCGTGATTCCCGCGGCCGTCAACGGGGTCATCACCCTTCCCAGGGTTCCGTCACCATCCACCCGCACATCGCCTTACGGCACCAGATATTATGGCGAAGCCACCAATATCCTCGCGCGAGCCGACTACAGGATCGGGTCGAACTGGTCGGCCGTCGTCGAAGCCGGCGTCGCCACCACGACGCGCTCCCGCACGATTTCCACTTTCACGTTCACGAACGTCGCCACCGGCGCCGGCACGCTCTCGGGCAATTATCAGGCCGGGCAGCTCTATCGGAACCGCAACCTGCGCGGAGCGCTGCGCGGGCGCCTGATGACAGGTCCGGTCGAGCACAATCTGACCATCGGCTACACCTACAATTCGCAGCTGCAGACCGCCGTGCTCTCCTATGGCTTCCCGACCGGCAAGTCGGCCATCGTCCAGAATCTGTATGATCCGATCCATATCGATCTCTCCTCGATCACCCTGAAGGCGCCGACGCGAGGCACCAACAGCACGAATATCGACAGGGGCGCCTATCTGCTGGACCGGATGGTGTGGGGGCCGGTCTCGGTCATCGCCGGCGTTCGCCATGCCGACTTCTCCTACCGCCAGACAGGCGCGGACTACGACACCCACACGAACACGCCGATGGGCGCGGTGATCGTCAAGCTCGCGCGTCGGATCAGCGCGTTTGGAACCTACATCGAAGGCCTGGAGACGAGCGGAACAGCGCCGGACACCGCCGCGAACGCGAACCAGGTCCTGCCGCCGTCGATGAGCAGGCAGTTCGAGGCTGGCGTCAAGGCGCAATTTGGTGGCCTGCTGCTGACCGCCGACTATTTCAACATCGATCGCGCCCTGACCTATACCAACGCCGCCAATGTCTATGTCCTCGACGGACGGGCGCGCTATCGCGGCTTCGAACTGTCGGCCCAGGGACAGGTGACGCGTAACCTCACGATCGCGGCCACGGTCGGACACACCGACGCACGTCAGACGAAGACCGCGGGCGGCCTGCTCGACGGCAAAGGCGTCGAGGCCACGCCGCGTTATTCCGGCTCGCTGTTCGCAGAATATAGCCCGCCCATGATCGGGGGTTTCGCGATCAACGGGGGCGTCTATTATCAGGGCAAGAGCTGGCTCGATCCGCTGAACCAGGGCACCCAATCGCCCTACGCACTGCTGAGCGCCGGCCTGCGCCAGCAGTTCACGCTCGCCAACGGCAATCGCCTTACCCTGCGCCTCAACGCCGATAACCTCGCCAACAAGCGCTACTGGATGGCTGGCAATCGCCAACTGAACATCGGCGCGCCGCGATCCGTGAAATTCTCCCTCCGCTACGATCTCTAGGAGACGCCGCCATGCGCAAGATCCTTGCCTCCTGTCTGCTCGCCGCCACGCTCGCAACCGTTCCCGCTGTCTCCGTTGCCGCCGGCGAACCGGCGTCTTCACCCGTCACGCTCTCCAGCATGGGCGACGCCGCCATGGGACCGCTCATGGACGCGCTGTTCGCCGACTATCACGCGCGGCACGCGAATGTCGGAAAGGGATTATGGTCCCATACCGGCGCGACCGCATCGCCGGACGGGCTGGCCAATTACGTGGCCGATATCGCGCCGATCGTCGGCAAGCGCAACGAGATGATGTACCGCGTCCGCTTCCAGCGCAACGGCGTGACGGCGCCCTTCATCGTGCAAGTCGGATCGATCGTGAGGGATAGCGCTCCCGTCCCGTTGCAGCTCGCGGCCAATGGCGGGACCGGCCGGCCGCTCGATCCCAAGGTCGCCGATTTCCTCGGCTATGTCGTCAGCCCGGAGGGACAGGCGATCGTGGCGAAGCTCGGCGCGACCCCGCTCACGTCGACGGAGGTCGAACAGGCGCGCGCTGCCCTCGCCGCCAATCCCTATGTCCAGTCGGAAGCGCCGCCCTATCGCGCGAAGGGGCAGGTCGCCGGGCCGATATCCAGCGTCGGCTCGATCCAGATGGTCGAATGGATCGACCGCGCTCTGCTGCGCTTCCAGGCGCTCCACCCGGGGGTCGTGCGCGGTCCGCACTGGCGGCATCCCGGCAGTTCGGCGGCGATTTCCGGCCTTCTCGCCGATGTGTCCGATATCGCGCCGCTCGGCCGCGAGGTGTCGCGCAAGGAAAAGGAAGCCTATCGCGCGCGCTTCGGCGTCGAAGGCCCGACCGAAATCCGCATCGCCCACGGCGCACGCAAGTC
>JAYRJH010000382.1:0-2843 GCA_041906415.1 Sphingomonas sp.
CGCGACGCGCAGCGGCCGGACGGGCATTGGGTGTTCGAGCTGGAGGCCGATTGCACGATCCCGGCCGAATATATCCTGCTGCGCCATTATCTCGGCGAGCCGGTGGACGCCGGGCTGGAAGCGAAGATCGCGCGCTACCTGCGCCGCATCCAGTCCGCCGCGCATGACGGCTGGAGCCTGTTCCACGAAGGCGGCTTCGACATCAGCGCGAGCGTGAAGGCCTATTTCGCGCTCAAGATGATCGGCGACGATATCGACGCGCCGCACATGGCCCGCGCCCGCGCCGCGATCCATGCGGCGGGCGGGGCGGAGGCGAGCAACGTCTTCACCCGCATCCAGCTCGCGCTCTACGATGCCGGGCCGTGGTCCGCCGTGCCGACCATGCCGCCGGAGCTGATCCTGCTGCCGCGCTGGTTCCCGATCCACCTCTCCAGGATGAGCTACTGGGCGCGCACCGTGGTCGTGCCGCTGCTGGTGCTGTGCGCGCTGAAGCCGGTCGCCCGCAACGCGCGCGGCGTGAAGGTGGACGAGCTCTACACCGGCCGCCCCGCCCGGCTCGGCACCCAGGCGGCGGACCCGAAATGGCTGTGGACTAAAGGCTTCAACGCGCTCGACGTCGTGCTGAAGCGCGCCGACGGCCTTTGGCCGGAAAAGCTCCGCAAGCGCGCGATCGACACCTGCGCCGCATGGGTGACGGAGCGGTTGAACGGCGAGGATGGGCTGGGCGCCATCTATCCGGCGATGGCGAACAGCGTGATGATGTTCGACCTGCTCGGCTATGCGGAAGACCACCCCGCCCGCGCGATCGCGCGCAAGTCGGTCGAGAATCTCCTCGTGATCCATGAGGACGAGGCTTATTGCCAGCCCTGCGTGTCCCCCATCTGGGACACCGCGCTCGCGGCGCACGCGATGATGGAGGCCGGCGGCGAGGACAATATCGCCCGCGCCGGGGCCGCGCTCGACTGGCTCAGGCCCCGGCAGGTGCTCGACGTGGAGGGCGATTGGGCGGAGGAGCGCCCCGGCGTGCGCCCCGGCGGCTGGGCCTTCCAGTATAACAACGCGCATTACCCGGATCTCGACGACACCGCCGTGGTGGTGATGGCGATGGACCGCGCCGCCGTTCCCGATCGGATGCCGGTCGATCGCGGCGTGGAATGGACGGTCGGGCTGCAATCGCGCAACGGCGGCTGGGGCGCGTTCGATGCGGACAACGATCATGACTATCTGAACAACCTGCCCTTCGCCGATCACGGCGCATTGCTCGATCCGCCGACCGCCGACGTGTCCGCGCGCTGCGTGTCGATGCTGGCGCAGATCGGCGAGCGGCGCGATTCGCCGCGCATGGCCGCCGCGATCGAATATCTCCGCCGCGAGCAGGAGCCGGACGGAAGCTGGTTCGGCCGCTGGGGCGTGAACTACATCTACGGCACATGGTCCGTCCTGTGCGCGCTCAACGCCGCCGGGCTGGAGCCGGACGAGCCGATGGTGGCGCGCGCGGTGGAATGGCTCAAGGCGATCCAGAACCCGGACGGCGGCTGGGGCGAGGATTGCAACAGCTACGACCTGAACCGCACCGGCCACACCCCCGCGCCCTCCACCGCCTCGCAGACCTCATGGGCGCTGCTGGGCCTGATGGCCGCGCAGGAAGTGGATAGCGAGGCGGTGCGGCGCGGCGTCGAATGGCTGGCGCGCCATCAGGACGCGGACGGGCTTTGGGGGCAGGAACATTACACCGGCGGCGGCTTCCCGCGCGTCTTCTACCTGCGCTACCACGGCTATCCGAAATATTTCCCGCTGTGGGCGATGGCGCGCTACCGCAACCTCAAGCGCTCGAACAGCAAGCGCGTATCGGTCGGGATGTGAGGCTGATCGCCGCTTGCGGGCTGAAGCGCGAGGCCCGGATCATCACGCGCGCCTGCCCGGAGGCGGTGGCGGTGATCGGCGGCGGCGCGGCGGCGCAGCTCGAAGCACGGCTGGAGGCCGCGGCGGACGGATTCGCGGGCGTCCTGCTGTCGTGCGGCATCGCCGGCGCGCTCTCGCCGGGATTGCGGCCGGGCGACGTGGTGATCGACGGAGACGATGCGGTGCTCGCGACGCTGCGGCGCGCGCTGCCGGATGCGGTGTCGGGAAAGATCGTCGGCGGCGACGCGATCCTCGCCAGCGCCACGGCGAAACGCGCGCTGCGCGACGCGACGGGCGGCGTGGCGGTCGATATGGAGAGCCATGTCGCAGCACGCGTCGCGGGCAGGCGCGGGCTGGCGTTCGGTGCGATCCGGGCGATCTCCGACGGCGCGGAGGACGACCTGCCGCCCGCCGCCTTGGTCGGGATGCGGCCCGACGGCGGGATGGCGCTCGGCGCGGTGCTCGCCTCGCTGGCGCGTCATCCGCGCCAGCTCCCGGCGCTGATCCGCACCGGGCGGCAGGCGGATCGGGCGTTTGCCGGGTTGAAGGCGGCGATGGAGGCGGTCAGCCGGATAATCGGCTGACGACGGCTCTCACGCCACCTTCTGCACGCGCTTGAACCCTTCGGGATCGGCTTCCTTGATCTTCGCCAGCTCGCGCTCGACGTGGCTGGAATAGACGTCGTCCGCCGGCCGCGCCTTCGACAGGTCCACGTCCGGCGCCATCGGCCCCTCGGTCCTCACCCCCCTGCGCCCGATACCGAACATCTTGAGCGGGTGGCGGATCGCGTCGGTGGCGGCGGTGCCCTCGAAGCCGCAATGCGTCATGCAGTTCGAGCATTTCTCATACTTGCCGACGCCGTACTGCTCCCAGTCGGTGCCCTCCATCAATTCCCTGAAGGTCGCGACATAGCCCTCGCCGAGCAGGTAGCACGGCTTCTG
>JAYRJH010000383.1:0-2842 GCA_041906415.1 Sphingomonas sp.
GTGGCAACACGTCTCCGCGCGCGTGGAGGCTTCGGGCGCGGCCGCCGGGCTGGATGGTCTGCGCCCCGCACAGACGCCGCGCGACATGGTGTCCGGCACACTCGGCTGGCGCTCCGACGAAACCTCGCTGTCCGCTACCTTGCGCTATATCGCCGCCCAGTTCGACGACGACCAGAACCGCAACCGGCTCCGCCCCGCGACCACGCTGGATGCGGTGGCGACCCTGCCGCTCTCCCGCACGCTCACCATCGAGGCGCGCGGCGAGAATCTGTTCGATGCGCGCGTGGAAGCCGGGATCAGCGGCGCGGGCATCGTCGAACTGGCCAGCCCGCGCACCCTGTGGATCGGGTTCCGCTATCGGATGCGCTGATCCTTCGCTACGCTGCCCGGAAACGAACGGAGGGGCGGATGCCGCATTACGGGGATTTTCAGACACAGATCTACGGCGCGGGTCTGTCCGGCGTGCTGCCGACGCTGCCGGTGGATTTCGCCACCCTCAAGGCGCGCGCGGAGGCCGCGATGCCGCCCTCGGTGCTCAACTACGTGCAGGGCGGCTGCGGCGACGAGCATACGCAGGACGAGAACGCCCGCGCCTTCCACCATTGGGGCATGGTGCCGCGGATGATGGTGGATTGCACCAACCGCGACCTTTCGATCGAGCTGTTCGGGCAGAAGCTCGCCTCCCCCCTGTTCATGGCCCCGATTGGGGTGACGGGGATCGTCACGCAGGACGGACACGGCGATCTCGCGGCGGCGCGCGCCTCGGCGATGACTGGCGTGTCCTTCTGCGCCTCAACGCTCGCTAACGATCCGCTTGAGGATGTGGCGAAGGCATGCGGCGACACGCCGGCCATGTTCCAGCTCTACACTCCGCGCGACAAGGATGTGGCCGCCAGCCTCGTCTCGCGCGCGGAGGCCGCGGGCTACAAGGCGATCGTCGTCACGCTCGACACCTGGGTGACGGGGTGGCGGCCGCGCGACCTGAACGTCTCGAACTTCCCGCAGCTTCGCGGGGCGGTGCTGACCAATTATTTCGTCGACCCCATGTTCCGCAAATTGCTGGCAAAGGCGCCGGAGGAGGACCTCCGCACCGCGATCGGCACATGGGGCGCGACCTTCGGCAAGGTGCTGACGTGGGACGACCTGCCGTGGCTCAAGTCGCTGACCAAGCTGCCGATCGTGCTCAAGGGCATCTGCCACCCCGACGATGCGCGGGCGATCGACGGCGGGGCGGACGGCATCTACGTCTCCAATCACGGCGGGCGGCAGGCGAACGGCGGGATCGCCGCGATCGACATGCTGCCGGGCGTCGCAGAGGCGGTGCATGGCCGCGTGCCGGTGCTGTTCGATTCCGGCATCCGCTCTGGCAGCGACGCGGTGAAGGCGATCGCGCTGGGCGCAGATGCAGTGGGCGTCGGCCGCCCTTACGCCTATGGCCTCGCGCTCGGAGGCGCGGAGGGGGCGGCGCATGTGCTACGATCGATCCTCGCGGAGGCGGACCTGCTGATGGCGGTCAACGGCTATCCCACGCTCGCGGCGGTGCGGGCGGAAGGGGCGAGGCGGACGGATCGATAGGCCACCCCCGGCCCTTGTTGACTTTCCGCCCGCATCCTGTATCAGCCCGCCCGCGTCCGGCAGCTTTATGCCGCCGGGCACCGTCCGAGACAGCGGGTGCCGGCCAGCCGGCTTAATCCTCCCGCCGAGACGGGGACAGGATTTCACCGGCCAGCCCTTTGCGGCGCGCCGGTCTGCCGTGCATCATCGATGCGCGTCTGCTTCCCATTCCCCATCGCTGGACACCTTCATGCGCCCGACAGGGCGCGTGGGGAAACGCAACCGGGCATGGGCTTCGAAAACCCATGTCCAGAACGTGGAGAATGGCATGGATCGTGCTCAAAAGACCGCGGCCGTTGCCGAGCTGAACCGCACCTTTTCCGAGGTCGGCGTGGTGGTCGTCACCCGCAACCACGGAATGACCGTCGCGCAGTCTACCCAACTGCGCAACAAGATGCGGGAAGCCGGCGCGACCTACAAGGTCTCGAAGAACAGGCTTGCCAGAATCGCGCTGGACGGCACCGACTATCTCTCGCTGAGCGACATGCTCACGGGCCCGGTCGGCCTCGCCAGCTCGGTCGACCCCGTCGCCGCGGCGAAGGTGGTGGTCGAGTTCGCCAAGACGACCGACAAGTTCGAGATCGTCGGCGGCGCGATGGGCGCGACGGCGCTGGATGTGGAGGGCGTGAAGGCGCTCGCCAGCCTGCCGTCGCTGGACGAGCTGCGTGCCAAGATCGTCGGCCTTCTCGTGGCGCCCGCCACGAAGCTGGCGACCGTCACGCAGGCGCCCGCGGCGCAGATCGCGCGCGTGCTCGCGGCCTATTCGGAGAAGGAGGCCGCCTGATTTCAGGCGGCCCAGTCAAGCGAAACCGGACGCCCCGATCATGGGGCATGGATTTGAAGGAAGTGAACAATGGCAGACCTGAACGCGCTGGTTGACCAGCTTTCCGCGCTGACCGTCCTCGAGGCGGCTGAGCTTTCGAAGCTTCTCGAGGAGAAGTGGGGCGTGAGCGCCGCCGCCGCCGTCGCGGTTGCCGGTGCGCCCGCCGCTGGCGGCGCCGCTGCCCCGGCCGCCGAAGAGAAGACCGAGTTCGACGTGATCCTCACCGGCGACGGTGGCAAGAAGATCAACGTCATCAAGGAAGTCCGCGCGATCACCGGCCTGGGCCTGACCGAGGCGAAGGCGCTCGTCGAAGGCGCGCCGAAGCCCGTGAAGGAAGGCGTGTCGAAGGACGAGGCCGAGAAGGTCAAGAAGCAGCTTGAAGAAGCCGGCGCGACCGTCGAGCTG
>JAYRJH010000384.1:0-2828 GCA_041906415.1 Sphingomonas sp.
ACGGGCTTTCGCCGGACATGACGCTGGTGATGGTGAACGGCAAGCGCTTCCACCGATCCGCCTTTCTCGGCAGCGGCGGGGCGCAGGCGGCGGACCTCGCGCAGATCCCGTCTTACGATATCGGCCATGTCGAGGTGCTGCGCGACGGCGCATCGGCGCAATATGGTTCGGACGCGATCGCAGGCGTCGTCAACATCATCCTGGACGACAAGCCGGGCTTCTCCGGCTATGCGCAGGGCTCGCAATATTATGCGGGCGACGGCGCGCAATGGCAGCTCGGCGCCCGGGCCGGCTTCGCGCTCCCCGACGGTGGGCATCTGGTCGTCGCGGGCGAATACAGCAATGCGGACGCCACCTCGCGCACGCATCAGCGGCCCGACGCGATCGCCTTCCAGGCGGCCAACCCGCAGGTCAAGGTGCCCGATCCCGTCCAGCGCTGGGGCAATCCTTCCTCCAGAGCGCTGAAGTTCGTCGCCGACGCCGCCGCGCCGGTAAGCGACGCGGCGGAGCTTTACGCCTTCGGCACCTTCGCGCGGACGCGGGGGATGAACGACATCAACTGGCGCAACCCGGCGACCAACGCCAACATCTTCGGCACCACATCGGTCTTCCCCGGCTTCGACCTGAGGAAGATCTTTCCCGCCGGCTTCACCCCGCACGAAGGCATCCGCGCCAATGACGGGCAGGTCTCCGGCGGCGTGCGCAGCACCGGCGACGGCAGGTTCACCTGGGATCTGAGCGCATCCTACGGCGTGAACGACACGCAGTTCATCCTGAACAACTCGATCAACGCCTCGCTGGGGCCGGACAGCCCGTTCAACTTCAACCTCGGCCACCAGATCCAGCGCGAGTTCAACATCAACGCCGACGCCGCCTACAAGCTCGACGTGGCCGGATTGCCGAAGCCGGTGAACATCGCGTTCGGCGCGGAACGTCGGGTGGAAACCTATAAGGTGATTGCCGGCGATCCCGCTTCCTATCAGGTCGGCCCCGGTGCGGCGGCGGGGCTGGCGGCGCAGTCCAACGGCTTCCCCGGCTTCGGCCCGTCGCAGGCGGGCAAGTGGAGCCAGACCGATTATGCGGGCTATCTCGACGTGCAGGTTCCGCTGACCGAGAGGTGGATGGTCGAGGCCGCCTTGCGCGACGAGAATTACGATACGTTCGGAAACACCTTCAACTACAAGGTCGCCACCCGCTACGAGTTCGCGCCGGGCATCGCCATCCGGGGCGGCTATTCGACCGGCTTCAAGGCCCCCAGCCCCGGCCAGCTCAACGCGATCAGCGTGAGCCAGGGGCTGGACACCAGGACGCTCCAGCTCTTCACCACCGGGCGGCTTTCGCCGCTCAACCCGGTCGCGGCCTATTTCGGCGCGAAGCCGCTGCAGCCGGAGGAATCGAAGACCGCCACCGCCGGCTTCGTCTGGCGCACGGATGGCGGATGGAGCGGATCGGTCGATCTCTACCAGATCAAGGTGACGAAACGGTTCAGCCTCTCGCCCACCTATGTCGTGACGCCGGATATCCGCGCGCGACTGCTCGCGCTGGGCGTCGCGGGTGCGGGGGATTTCACCAACGTCAATTTCTTCACCAACGATTTCGATACGCGCACGCGTGGGCTGGATTTCGTGCTCTCCTATGCGCATCGCGTCGGCCCCGGCCGGCTGAACGCAACGGCGGCCTATTCCTATGTCGACACGAAGGTGACTTCGGGCACGCTGACCAGCGCCGCCGCGCTCACCCAACGCACGATTTTCGAGCAGGGCCTGCCCAGGCATAACGCCACCGGCACGATCACCTACGACATCGGCAAGCTCTCGCTGCTGGCGCGCGGGCGCTATTACGGCGCGTGGACGGATTCGAGCGGCAACGCCACCGGCGATATCTTCCAGCGCTTCGGCGGGCGGGCGTTCTTCGACGCCTCGGTCGGCTATGCGCTGCTGGAGCGGGTGACGGTGCGCGTGGGTGCGGAGAACATCTTCGGCACCTATCCGGACAAGGCGCTCTATCAGGCGAGCCGCGGCCTCGTCTATTCGCGCAACGCGCCCTATGACGTGAACGGCGGCAATTATTACGCCCGCATCGAATTCCGGTATTGAGAGGGGCGAAGGCGATGATGAACGGCGCGACCCGTCGCGAGATGCTGGGCGCAACGCTCGCGGCGGGGGCGCTCGCCGCCCCGGTCGCCGCGCTTTCCGCGGGCGCGGGCAGGCCGGATGACGAGGCATATTGGCGGGAGATCGCGAAGAATTACGACCTGCCGCGCGGGATCGTGCAGCTCGAAAACGGCAATTGGGGCGCGATGGCGCGGCCGGTGCTCGCCGCCTATCAGCGCCACCTCGCGCGGGTGAACACGGAAACCTCCTTCTACTCCCGGCGCGGCTTCGGCGCGGACGCCATGGCGGTGCGCGCGCGCGTGGCGGCGGAAATCGGCGCGGCGCCGGAGGAGATTGCCTTCACGCGCGGCGCGACCGAGGCGCTGGTGACGCTGATCGGCGGATACAATCGGCTGCGGGCGGGCGACAAACTGCTCTACGCCGACCTGGATTACGATTCCATGCAGTCCGCCTTCCGCTCCGTCGCGCGGCGGCGCGGGCTGGAGGCGGTGAGCATCGCCATTCCCGAGCCGGCGTCGCATCAGGGCGTGATCGACGCCTATGCGGCAGCGCTGGCGGCGAATCCGCGCGTCAAGCTGATGCTGCTCACCCATGTCAGCCACCGCACCGGGCTGGTGATGCCGGTGCGGGAGATCGTGGCCATGGCGCGGCAGCGCGGGGTGGACGTGATCGTCGATTCCGCCCACGCCTGGGGCCAGCTCGATTTCCGGGTGG